>JBDSOM010000115.1:0-7767 GCA_039914785.1 Novosphingobium sp. | reverse complement strand
CGGCGTCGGCGGCATCGCCATCGGCCTGGCCGCGCAAGGCATCTTCGCCGATTTGTTCGCGGCGCTGGCGATCCTGTTCGACCGGCCGTTCCGCGTCGGGGATTCGATCTCGTACGACAAGGGCGTCGGCGCGGGCACCGTGGAGACGATCGGCCTCAAGTCGACGCGGGTGCGCGGCGGCGGGGGCGAGGAACGGATCATCGCCAACCGCAAGCTGCTCGACTTTGAAATTCTCAACACCACCCGCCGCCTGCACAACCGCTTCAAGTTCGACTTCTTCCTGGGCTTCGCCACCCCGCCCGACGTGGTCGTCAAGGTCCCGGCGATGCTGCGCGAGGCGGTGGAGAGCGAGGGCTACAAGCTGGTCCACGGCGGGCTCAACGCCTTCGCCGCCAACGGCCTGGGCTACGATGTGGAGGTAGAATCGATCGGCGTGGATTTCCCCGCCGACGCACGCGACCGCGTCGCCGCAGCGATCCTCGCGCAGTTCCGCGATCACGGCATCAGCTTCGCTTACCCCACCCAGGTGAACCTGCTCGCGGAAAAAACCAAGCCGGCCCCGCCCGCGTTGGCTCCGGACGACGAAGACACGGAGAAGTAAGCGGCCTGGCTCAAGCGGGACGGTTGCGCGTGGGCTTGGCCTTATCGGCCAATTCCACCCACACCGGGGCGTGATCGCTGGTCTTCTCCCAGCCGCGCACATGGGAATCGACCTGGGCATCGGTCAGCCGGTCGCGCAGCGGTGGGCTCAGCAGCACGTGGTCGATCCGCAACCCGGCGTTGCGGCCGTAGGCGTTCCGGAAGTAATCCCAGAAGGTGTAGATCACCTCGTCCGGATGCCGCGCGCGCAGCGCGTCGGTCCAGCCCTGGCCGAGCAGCCGGAAGTAGGCATCCCGAACCTCGGGCGCGAACAGCGCGTCGTCTCGCCAGCGCTCCGGCTTGTAGACATCCAGATCGGTCGGCATCACGTTGAAATCGCCCGCCAACATGATCGGCAGGCCCGATTCCATCAGCCCGGCGGCATGGTCGATCAGGCGGTCGAACCAGCGCAGCTTGTAGTCGAACTTCGGGCCGGGCCTGGGGTTGCCGTTGGGCAGGTAAAGCCCGGCGATAATGATCCCGCCAACCGCTGCCTCGACGTACCGGCTGTGAAGGTCGTCGGGCTCGCCAGGCAGGCCGCGGCGCGTTTCATGGATCTCGCCCATCCGGCTCAGGATCGCGACGCCGTTCCAGCTTTTCTGCCCCTGCCAGATCGCCTCGTAGCCCAACTCGCGGATCGCTTGCGCGGGGAATTTCTCGTTTGGTGCCTTCAATTCATGCAGGCAGACGACGTCCGGCTGGGATTCGGCCAGCCAGCGCAGCAACACCGGCAGTCGCCCGTTGACCCCGTTCACGTTGTATGTGGCGATCTTCACGCCTTGAGAAAGCCTGCGGGCGCGAGATGTTCCGCACCGGCAGTCGTGGACTTCAGGCGACCACGGGCGCGAGGACGCGGATCGTGCCGGCTCCCGCGTCGATCTCCACCGCCGCGCCCACCGGCAAGCTGACCTGCGCGGCAATGTGCCCGATTTGCGCGCCCTGGAACGCCGGCACACCGAGCCGGGCGAAGTGCTGCTCCAGCACCTGGTCGAGCGTGAAGCCGGTGTAGCCGGGAACCGGATTTCGGCAGTTCGTGCACTGCCCGAACACCACGCCGGCGACCTGCCGCAGGATCCCGCTCTGGGCGAGCTGGGTCAGCATCCGGTCGATCCGGTATTCGGCCTCGTTGGTGTCCTCCAGGAACAGGATCGCGCCGGCAAAGCTGGGTAAATAGGGCGTGCCGACCAGCGCGGTGAGCACCGACAGGTTGCCACCGAGCAGCCGCCCCCGTGCCTTGCCCGCGCGGAAAGTGCGGACCGGCCAGGCGTTGGGGATCAGTGGATCGGGATCGGGCGGCGGGGTGCGGATCGTCGGCGCGGCGGCATCGAACACCAGCGCGCGGAACGACGCGCGCGGCCCCTCGCCCCACGAATGCGCCGCGTTGGGGCCATGGATGCTCGGGCAGTGCGTGCGCGCGGCCAGCGCGAGATGCAGCGCAGTGATGTCGCTCGACCCGATCAGCAGCTTGGAGTGGGCGTCGATCAGCCGGAAATCGAGATACGGCAGGATGCGCTGGCAGCCCCACCCGCCGTGCACTGCCATGATGGCGCGGACCTCGCGGTCGGCGAACATCGCGGTGATGCTGGCCGCGCGCTCGCGATCCGGTCCGGCGAGGTAGCCGTCGCGGTGCAGGAGGTTGGGCGCGAGCTTGGGCACGAGGCCGAGCGAGCGGACCGTCGCGGTGATCCGTGCGAGCGCCGCGTCATCGGCGATGTAACCGGCCGGGGCGACAAGGCCGAGCACGTCGCCCTCACGCAGTCGCCGCGGCTTGGAAGGGGCCCGGCGCGGCGCGGCCAGCGCCGCCGCGGGAAGCGCCGCGGCGAGGCCCAGCATCAAGGTCCGGCGATCGAGCACCGCGCAAGATTGCGCTTCCCGCCGCGCCCCAGTCAACCCAGATCCGTGGTCCAGGACCCCAGGCCCCGCGCGCCCGTCCGGTCCGCCTTCCCCGTTTCCGACCCGGCCATGGCCTCAAGCTTTCGGCGATACGCGCTCGCCCAACTGTAGTGCAGATGCCGCAACCCGTCGTTTTCCGCCGACTCGGCGCGCGCGAGTTCTTCGCGCATCCGGCGGGCGTAGAACTCACCCTGCTCCTGTGGATCGCGGTCCGGCATCCCATGCTCCTGTTGCGCGGTTCAACTGTCGCCTTCGATGATCTCGCGAATCCGCCGCGCCAGCACGTCCATCGCGAAGGGCTTCGTGACCATCGCCATGCCCGGCTCCAGGAAACCCGACGCCAGGGCGGCATTTTCGGCGTATCCGGTCATGAACAGCACTTTCAGATCGGGCCGCAGCACCCGTGCGGCGTCGGTCATTTGCCGGCCGTTGAGGCCCGGAAGGCCGATGTCTGTCACCAGCAGGTCGATCCGCCGCTTCGACTGCAGGATCTCCAGCCCCTTGGTCCCGTCGGCCGCCTCGATGGCCTGATAGCCAAGCTCACCCAGCACTTCGACGATCAGCCCGCGCACGACCGCCTCGTCCTCGACCACCAGGACGACCTCGCCCCGGTCGGTCGTCACGGCGTCGAGCCGGGTCGCAGCCGCCTCGTCTGGCGCTTCCTCGCCGCGGTAACGCGGGAGGAACAGCTTGACGGTCGTCCCCTTGCCTTCCTCGCTGTAGATCCGGGCATAGCCCTCCGATTGCCGGGCGAAGCCGTATATCATCGACAGGCCAAGCCCCGTGCCCTGGCCGAGCGGCTTGGTCGTGAAGAACGGCTCGAACGCGCGGGCGGCGGTCTCCTTGCCCATGCCCACCCCGGTGTCGGTCACGCAAATGCAGACGTATTGCCCCGGCCGGACGTCACGCTGCTTGGCGACATAGGCGTTGTCGAGGTGCGCGTTGCACGTCTCGATCACCAGCTTGCCGCCGCTGGGCATCGCGTCCCGAGCGTTGATCGCCAGGTTCAGGATGGCGCTCTCGAGCTGGTTGGGATCGCACCGCGTCGGCCACAGCCCGCCCGAGAGCACGAGTTCCAGCTCCACCGTCTCCGACGAGGTCCGGCGCAGCATGTCTTCCATCGAGGCGATCAGCGGATTGACCCTGACCGGCCGCGGATCGAGCGGTTGGCGGCGAGAGAACGCGAGCAGTCGGTGGGTCAGGGCCGCAGCCCGCCCGGCCGAAGTCTTCGCGCCCGACAACCAGCGGATCAGGTCGTCGGTCCGCCCTTGCGCCAGCCGGTTCTCCATGATGTCGAGGCTGCCGCTGATGCCTTGCAACAGATTGTTGAAATCATGGGCGATTCCGCCCGTCAGTTGTCCCACCGCTTCCATCTTCTGGCTCTGGCGCAAGGCTTCCTCGGTCGCGCGGTATTCGGTGATATCGCGCCCGACGCCGTGAATCCGCACGCCGTCCGGCACCGCGGTCCAGTCGAGCAGGCGGTAGGTGCCGGTCTTGGTGCGATAGCGGTTTTCGAACGCCAATGTCGTCACGCCCGCGGCGACCTTGCTGAACTCCCCGACCGTCTCGTCACTGTCTTCGGGATGCACGAAATCGCCCAGCAACTTGCCGACCATCTCGTGCTCGCCCCAGCCGAGCACGCGCTCTGCCGAGGGATTGATCGCGGTGATCCGGCTGTCGTAATCGCAGACCAGCAGGATGTCCTGGCTCATGGTCCAGAGCCGGTCCCGGTCGCGGGTGCTGGCAGCCTCGATCAGCTTTTGCTCGTGGATATCGGTGTTGGTGCCGACCCACGAAGCGACGAGGCCCTTGGAATCGCGCAACGGCAACGCGCGCGCCAGGAACCAGCGGTATTCTCCCGCTGCATCGCGCAGACGAAATTCGGTTTCGTAAGTCTGCCCCAGCGCCAGCGCGGCGGCCCATCGTTCTACGGCGAGCGGAAGGTCCTCGGGGTGGACGAGCGTGCCCCACTCCTCGCCATTCAAAGTGCCTTTAGGCATCCCGCTATACGAATAGACCTGGGCATTGAACCAATCGAGGTAGCCGTCGGCCCGCGCGGTCCACACCTGATTGGGCATGAATTCGGCGAGCACGCTGAACCCCGCCTCGCTGCGTTCCAGCGCCAGCTGGATCAGCCGCCGTTCGGTCACGTCCTGCACCGCCCCCGCCATCCGGATGGGTTGGCCGTGTTCGTCCCGCTCGTACTCGGCCTTGCGCGCGATGACGCGTTCCGCGCCACTATCGGCGCGGCGGATCCGGTATTCGACTTCCAGCGCCGCCGTGCCCTCGCGCCGCAGCCGCCGGTTCGAGACGAGGTCGATGTCCTCGGCAACGATCAACTTTTCAATCTCGTCGGCGGGAATGTTCTCGCAGACATCGATGCCGAAGATTCGGCAGAATTCCGGCGTGCCGGTGATGAGATTGGTGGCGATGTCGATCGAGAACAGCCCGACACCGCCAGCTTCCTGCGAATGGCGCAGTTGCGCCCCGCGCGCAGCGAGTTCCTCTTCGGCGCGGACGCGTTCGATGTGCGCCCACGACCTTTCGGTGACTTCGCTGATGACTTTCTTGTCGTAATCGCTCCACTGGCGCGGCACATCCTGGTGGATCGCCATCAGCGCGGTCAGGCGGCCTTGTTTGACCAGCGGCATGCAGATCGTTGCGGCAACGCCGATATCCCGGAACGTCCTGGCTTCGTGCGCCGGCAGGTCCTGCGCAATGTCGTTGATGATCAACGGCCGCCCTGCCCCCAGCTCCCGCACCGCGCGTTGCCCGAAATCGGCCAGGCTGTAATGGCCGACGATCGACGACCGGCCAGGCGCATGCCAATCGCCCCGGATGGTAAAGCCGTCCTGATCGGTGTCCATGTCCGCATAAGCGCAAATGGCGGCGGACAGGTGATCGGCGGTCAGCCGGGTGACGATTGCCAGGATGTCGTCGGCATGGCGACTGCTCACGATGGCGCGCCCCAGCGAATCCAGGAAGCGTAGTTTCGCCTCGTTGGCTTGCAGCGCCATGCGCACCTGACGCGCCTGGGTCACTTCGATGACGATCGCCAGGACGCCCGCGGGAGCGCCATCCTCGTCGAGCACCGGCGAATAGTCGAGGTTCATCCACACCGGCTCGGGCCGGCCGTCGCGGTTCAGGACGAGTTCGTGCTCGGTGAACTTGAGCGTGCCCCCGGCCAGGCCGACCTTCATCACATTGTCGTTGAAGTCGGCGACTTCATCCCAGCCCTCGCGGACGTTGGAGCCGAGCAGCGTCGAATCCCGCCCCCCGGCGAATGCCGAATAGGCGTCGTTGTAGATCATCACCCCGTCGGCGCTCCACAGCAGGACCATCGGCACATCGCTGCGCAACATCATCGCGACGGTACTGCGCAACGTCGCGCTCCAGCGCGTGATCGGGCCGAGCGGCGTCGTCTCCCACGGGTGCGCGGCGATCCGCAGAGCAAGTTCCCCGCCCCCGGTCAAAAACTTGAGCTCGTTCAGTTTGCCATTCCTCGTCATCTGTCGGCAAATGCATGACCGGCTGGGAAACGGGACAAAAGCAAATTATATCCCGGCGCCCACAGCGCATTACAGAGTGATACAAATTGCGTCTTGAAAGACCAGCCATCTTCCGAGCACTGGCGGCGGGTGGCGCAGCTTTCACCCTGCATTAATCGGCTGACAGCATTAATCGGCCGGCGCGGATATCGAAGATCATGCGAACGACCGACAGTGCGCGCGGCAAGCGCACCAGCAGAGGGCTTAGTTGACGATGGTACACCACGATGAGGTTGCAGTGCGGGTTCCGCTTGCTCGGGTTTACCTTGGTCGCGCGGTGAAGGCTGCCCTGGCGGTGGCGTTGCCGTTGATGCCGCTGTCCATGGTTCATGGCCAGGATGAAGACCCGGTGCTCGCCCGCCAGCTGATCATGCAGCAACTCGACGAGGAAGGCGAAGCCCTGGGAATGATCGCCGCGAAGATCGACCCGCCCACCAAGATGGCCGAGCACGCGCGCAATGTCGCCAAGCTCGCCCGCGAATCGTACGATTCGTTCAAGCCGAACGCTCCAGGCGGATCGGCCAAGCCGGAAATCTGGACCAACTGGGCCGACTACTCGAAGCACATGGAAGCGTTCATCGCCAACGCCGACAAGATGTCGAAGATCGCGGACACCGGCGACCTGACCGGCGTCACCGAAGTCCTGGTCGATGCCCTGCCCTGCAAGCAGTGCCACGATGTCTATCGCCAGAAGAAGTCGTGATCGGTCGCTGACCGAAGCCTGACCCCCCGATACTATAGCGAGAATACCCCGGGCCAGCGCCGCCCCAACCGGCGCGCCCGCGAAAAAACCGGGTGATCCCGTTAACGGCTTTCCAACCATGTTCCGCCATAAAGCGCAATATAGGGAAGGATAAGCCTTTGTCGGGACGGGAATCGGCGTCGAGAGTCTTTGCACGCGAGAATAGCCATCTCGTGGTGACGGGCCTGTGCGCGTTTGCCGCGATAGGGTGCATGATCGCAGCGACAAGCCTGCTCACGTGGCACCTGGCATCATCGAGAGCGCCGCACAGCGGGCTGATCATCGCCGCGACCATCTGCGCCACGATGGCGCTGGTGGCGGACCTCGTTTCCGCGTTCTTCGCTCGCGGCAAGCTGCACGATAACGCCGCCGTATTCTGGGAAGCCCGCGATGCCAAGGCGCAGACCGACGAGCTTTTCAACATGACCGACATGCTGCAGAGCGCCGATGGCTACGACGACGCCACCGCCGTGCTGATGGCAACCTCCCTGCGCCTGCTGCCCGATTTCGGCGCAGCGCTGTACATCTTCAACAACTCGCGCGATCGCCTGGATCTTGCCGGCAGCTGGAACATTCCCGAGGACTACCGTCCTGCGGAAACCCTGGCGCCGAGCAACTGCTGGACGCTCAAGCGCGGCAAGCCGCACACGAACAACCCTGCCGAAAGCTCGCTGTGCTGCGCGCACCACGCTGGCATGGCCGCCACGCTGGAGCTGCCGATGATGGCGCGCGGCGCGGTTTACGGTCTGCTCATCTTCGCGACCAACGACATCGGCGAAGCCGATCCCAAGTTCGCCTCGGCCCGCCGGATCGGCCACGCGCTGGCGGATTCGATGTCGCTGGCGCTGTCCAACATTTCCCTGCGCGAGAAGCTGCGCACCCAGTCGCTGCGCGACCCTCTGACCGGGCTGTACAACCGCCGCTACATGGAAGACGCGCTCGAGC
>JBDSOM010000016.1:0-11989 GCA_039914785.1 Novosphingobium sp. | reverse complement strand
GCGATGATCGCGGTGCCGTGCTGGTCGTCGTGCATGACCGGGATCTTCATCCGCTCGCGCAGGGCCTGCTCGATAATGAAGCACTCGGGCGCCTTGATATCTTCCAGGTTGATGCCGCCGAAGCTCGGCTCCATCATCGCGATCGCCTCGATCAGCGCGTCGCTGTCTTCGCTGTCGAGTTCGATATCGATCGAATCGACGTCGGCAAAGCGCTTGAACAGCACCGCCTTGCCTTCCATCACCGGCTTGGAGGCGAGCGCGCCCAGGTTGCCCATGCCGAGGATCGCGGTGCCATTGGTGATGACCGCGACCAGGTTGCCCTTGGCGGTGTAGTCGTAGGCTGCGGCCGGATTGTCGGCGATGGCCTGGACAGGGACCGCCACGCCCGGCGAGTACGCCAGGCTGAGATCGCGCTGGGTCGCCATCGGCTTGCTGGCGATGATCTCGATCTTACCCGGACGCATCGTGCTATGGTAGAACAGCGCCTCGCGCTCGGTGAACTTGACGTTGGTTTCGTCCGACACGGTAATCTCCAAGTAGCAGCCGGCCCCTAACCGAGCTTGGCCCGACGCGATAGGGGAAAGCTTGGGGGGCCGCCGTTCCGAATCGCCGGGGGAGCGGCTAGGCCGTCGCCGATGAGTGGTTCCGCTTCCCCGATGATGGTCCAGTACCTCGCGCTCAAGGCGCAGGCGCAGGATTGCCTGCTGTTCTACCGAATGGGCGATTTCTTCGAGCTGTTCTTCGATGACGCCCGCACTGCCGCGCAAGTCCTCGACATCGCATTGACCAGCCGGGGCGAGCACGACGGCGCGCCGATCCCGATGTGCGGGGTCCCGGTCCATGCCGCGGAGGGCTATCTCGCCCGGTTGATCAGGGCGGGCTGCCGCGTCGCCATCGCCGAGCAGGTCGAGACCCCCGAGCAGGCGAAAAAGCGCGGCGGATCGAAAGCGCTGGTCGCGCGCGACATCGTTCGCTTCGTCACCGCGGGGACGCTGACCGAGGAGGCGCTGCTCGAACCGCGCCGCGCCAACATGCTGGCGGCCGTCTGCGAAGTGCGCGGGATCATCGGGATCGCGGCGTGCGACATTTCCACCGGCCGGATGGAACTGGAGGAATGCAGCCCCGACCGGCTGGGCGCGGCGCTCGCGCGGGTGGGCGCGAGCGAGGTGGTCGCGCCCGAGGGATGGGCCGAGGGATGGAACGCAGCGCCGCCCCAAAGTGTCATTCGTCCTGTGCGCGACTTTACCAAAGATAGCGGCGAGACGCGGCTGAAAACGCTCCACGGGGTCGCGACGCTCGACGGCTTCGGCGCGTTCAGCCAGGCGATGCTGGCGGCGGCAGGGGGGCTGATCTCCTACCTCGAACACGTCGGTCGCGGGCAACTGCCGCTGCTGCTGCCGCCCCGGGCGCGGGCCGGCGATGCGCACCTGGCGATGGACGAGGCTACACGGGCCAGTCTGGAGATCCTCGTCTCCAGCCAGGGCGGTCGGCGCGGCAGCCTGATCGAGGCGATCGACCGCTGCGTCACCGGCGCGGGCGCGCGCCAGCTCGCCGACGACCTGTCCGCACCGTTGACCGATGCGGAGGCGATCCATCGGCGGTTGGCGCTGGTCGAATGGCTGCACGGCGACCCGCTGCTGCGCGAGGATCTGCGCGGTGTGCTGCGCGCCTTGCCCGACATCGGGCGGGCGCTGGGCCGCGTGGTCGCCGGGCGCGGCAGTCCGCGTGATCTGGGGCAATTGCGCGATGGCCTGTCCGAAGCACGGCGGGTGCGCGATCATTTGCAACGGCGTGACGGCCGGCCCGATTTGCTGGGTGAACTCCTGCCCGTGCTCGGCGGACACGGCGCGCTGACCGACCTCTTTTCGCGTGCGCTGGTCCCGACGCCGCCGACCGAGCGGGGGCAGGGCGGCTATATCGCCGAGGGCTATGACGCCGCGCTCGACGCGCTGCGCCAGACGTCGGGCAACGCCCGCCGCGCGATCGCCGCGCTCGAGGCGAAGTACCGCGACGAGACCGGGGTGGCCACGCTGAAGATCCGCCACAACGGCGTGCTGGGCTATTTTATCGAAGTCCCCGCCAAGCACGGCGACCGGCTGATGGCGGCGGATAGCGGTTTCACGCACCGCCAGACGATGGCCGGCGCGGTGCGCTTCAACGCGCTGGCGCTCCATGAGGAGGCCAGCCGCATCGCCGAAGCGGGCGGCCATTCGCTCGCCGCCGAGGACGCGCACTTCGAGGAACTGGTCGCCGCCGCCGTCGCTTCGCGCCAGGCCATCGCCGCCACGGCCGCCGCGCTCGCCCGGATCGATGTCGCGGCGGGGCAAGCCGAACGCGCGGCGGAATCGGGGTGGTGCCTGCCGCAGATCGTCGAGGAACCGTGCCTCGCGATCGAAGGCGGCCGCCATCCGGTGGTCGAGGCGGCGCTGGCCGCGACGGCCAAGGGCGATCGGTTCGTCGCCAATGACTGCTGCCTGTTCCCTGACGACCGCCTGTGGCTCGTGGGCGGCCCGAACATGGGCGGCAAGTCCACGTTCCTGCGCCAGAATGCGCTGATCGTGCTGCTGGCCCAGGCGGGGGGCTTTGTCCCCGCGACGAGCGCGCGCGTCGGCTTGGTGGACCGCCTGTTCAGCCGCGTCGGGGCGTCCGACAACCTGGCGCGCGGACGTTCGACGTTCATGGTCGAGATGGTCGAGACCGCCGCGATCCTGGCCCAGGCGACGGAGCGCAGCTTCGTGATCCTAGACGAAGTCGGTCGCGGAACTTCGACGTACGATGGTCTCGCGCTGGCCTGGGCGGTGGTCGAGGCGGTGCACGGGACCAATCGCTGCCGCTGCCTGTTCGCGACGCACTATCACGAACTGTCGCGGCTCGCCGAAACCTGTGAGGCGCTGTCGCTCCATCACGTCCGTGCGCGCGAATGGAAGGGCGAACTGGTCCTGCTGCACGAGGTCAGCGAAGGGCCGGCGGATCGCAGTTACGGCCTCGCCGTGGCGCGGCTGGCCGGGGTTTCCCCGCAAGTCCTGGCGCGCGCCAAGGCCGTGCTCGACAAGCTGGAGAAAGGTCGCGCGCAGACCGGTGGGCTCGCTGCCGGCCTCGGCGATTTGCCGCTGTTCGCGGCTGCGATGGAGGCGGCCGAAGAGCACTGCGACGCGCTGCGCGACCGGCTGGAGGCGCTCGATCTCGATGCGCTCAGCCCGCGCGATGCGCTGGAGCTGCTGTACGACCTGAAGCGGCAGGCGGCGGAGTAGCGGGCGGTATGGAGGAGACTTTAACTCCCCTTCAGTACACTGATGGCGATGTTTTCGCTGCTGTTCCGTAATCGTTGGGCCGCCTTGGGCTGGGCAGCGCTGACGCTCGCGTCGGTTGCGGCGTTCGTCAGTACTGGCGGCGGTGCCGACATGATCACGCGCAGTATCCGGCAGATCGAAACCCAGCGAAAAATTCTTGCGGTGCCGCCCGCGCCGGCCCGTGCAGTCATGGTCGCACGGCCGGAGCCGCTGCCACTTCAGCCGATCCCGGGGCAGCCCGGCGATCCGGCCAATCCCAAACTCGGAGACGTGTTCATCGATCCGGTTACCGGCCAGCGTCTGCGGGTCGTCCGGCGCAGCGCAACTGTTCCGGCGGCGGACGCTGCGACCTATTCTTCTTCGGCTCCGTCGCCGTAGCGGCCTTCTTCTTCGTCGTCGTTCCGCTCGCCGCGATAGGCGCTCATGTCGATCCGTCCGCTGGTCGCCATCTGGTTCATGTGGTCGACCAGATCCTGGACGTCGTCTGAATCATCGCCGGTCGAGACCTTTTCGCTCTCGTCCAGCCCGAATACCGAAGTGGTGCGGTCCATAGCCTCGTCGGCGACGCTCTGGGCCTGGGAGCTTTCCTCTTCCTGCTCGTCTCCGGTGAGTTCGGGCGCGAGGTCGGGATTATGCTCGGTTTCGGCTTGGCGGTCACGGTCGGTCATGGGGAGGCTCCTTTGTCAGGAGTACGCCCGCCAAGGTGCGCGGTTCCTAGCGATGCGCTTTAACGATTTTGGCCGGGCACCCACAGCACGTCGCCAGACCCGGCGGCGTTGATCGCGCGGGCGAGCACGAAGAGATAGTCCGACAGCCGGTTGACGTAGGCGAGGGCAGCGGGATTGACTGGATCGCCGGCGGCCAACGCGACCATCGCGCGCTCGGCCTTGCGCGCCGACGCGCGGGCGACGTGGACCCGCGCCGCGCTTTCGCTGCCGCCCGGCAGGATAAAACTGCGCAACGGCTCCAGATGGTCGTTGAGCGCGTCGATCTGGGTTTCGAGCCAGGTGGCCTGGCTCGCCACGATCCGCAAGGTCATCGCGGAAGGCGCGAAATCCTCCCCTGGCGTGGCCAGGTCGGCACCAAGGTCGAAGAGGTCGTTCTGGATGCGGGTCAGGACGGCGGCGTGCTCCGCACTCTCTGAGATTGTGGCGACCATCGCCACGGCCAGGCCGATCGCGCTGTTCGTCTCGTCGATCGCGCCGATCGCTTCCATGCGCGCGGCGTTCTTGGCCATGCGCGAGCCGTCGACCAGGCCGGTCGTCCCGTCGTCGCCGGTGCGAGTGTAGATCTTGTTGAGCTTGACCAACGTCCGCCTGCGCTGCGTTACTTGCTGACGGCGAGCAGGATCGCGACCACGACCACCGCAGCCGCCTGATATTTGATGCGGTTGAACATCATCTTGTTCTGCAACAGTTGGTTCGCGGTGGGGCCGGTGCCTTGCTGGTTCAGATCGGCCTTGGTGGCGTTGAGGAAGGCGACGATGCCCTTCACAAGGCTGACGACGACCATGATGACCAGCACGACGATGATCGGGATGAGAATGTAGTTCATGGCTCGCCATGTAATCCTTCGGTCAATGAAATGCCAGCGGGGAAGCGGCCCGCCCGCAGCGCTGCGGCGAGCGCCGCGCCATCTTCGCCGCGGCGCCGGTGGTCGGCCAGCGAAGGCGATCCGCGCCGCTTGGCAAGCTTGCGGCCATCGGGTTCGACCAGCAGGCCGTGGTGGTGCCAGCGCGGCACGGGCAGCCCGAGCAACGCCTGGAGCAGCCGGTGGACGTGCGTCGCCGCGAACAAGTCCGCGCCGCGGGTGACCAGGGTTATTTCGTCGGCCGCATCGTCGAGCGTGGCGGCGAGGTGGTAGCTGGCCGGCTGATCCTTGCGCAGCAGCACGACGTCGCCGAACAGCGCCGGGTCCGCGCGCTGCGGGCCGGCGAGGGCGTCGCTCCATTCGAGCGGTCCGGTGAGCGCGGCCGCGCGCGCGACATCGAGCCGCCACGCCGCGCCTGCCGGATCGGCCCGACCGTGACGGCAGGTGCCGGGATAGACTGGCCCGTCGGGCCCGGCGGCGGTTGCCGCCGCGGCGATCTCCGCCCGGGTGCACTGGCAGGGGTAGAGCAGGCCCAGCGCCTTGAGGCGCTCGCCCGCCGCGGCGTAACCGGCGAGCCGGGCCGATTGGAACACGACTTCGCCGTCCCACCGCAGCCCCAGCCAGGCCAAGTCGGCGCAAATCTCGGACACCAGCTCGGCGCGGCTGCGGGCGCCGTCGATGTCCTCGATGCGCAACAGTGCCTCACCGCCGCACGCCTGCGCCAGATCATGCGCGACGATCGCAGCATAAGCGTGGCCGAGGTGGAGCGGCCCGTTGGGGCTGGGGGCGAAGCGGGTGCGGATCACGCGCGCTTGTCCTGTGGATTTCGGCGGGGGGCAAGACCTGACCTCGCAGGGGCCAGACCTAACCTCGCGGGGCGGGGGCTTGACGTCACCGCCTGTTCGGTGCTGACTGCGCCCACGATGCAGCGCCATCAAACCGTCATGCCCGCCAGCCACAAGAGGCCATGCTCAAGTCGGAGCTGATTGAGCGCGCGGCCCGGTTCCGCAGCGCCGGGGATGACCCCGCCCGCCACCTCGACAGCTGTCCGGCGCTGGTGCTCAACGCCGACTACACGCCGCTTTCCTACTATCCGCTCAGCCTGTGGCCGTGGCAGACCGCGATCAAGGCGGTGTTTCTCGAACGGGTCGATATCGTCGCCAGCTACGAGCGCGAGGTCCATTCGCCGAACTGGACGATGCAGCTGCCCTCGGTGATCGCGCTGCGCCAGTTCGTGAAACAGTCCGAATTCCCGGCGTTCACGCGGTTCAATCTGTTCCTGCGCGATCGCTTCTGCTGCCAATATTGCGGCAGCCCGCAGCAACTGACCTTCGATCACGTGATCCCACGCCGGCTCGGCGGCAAGACCACCTGGGAAAACGTCGCCACCGCCTGCGCCCCGTGCAATTTGCGCAAAGGGGGCCGCACGCCGAAGCAGGCGAGAATGCCGCTGCTGCTCGAACCGATCCGCCCGACCAACTGGCACCTGCAAGAACGCGGCCGCGCGTTTCCGCCGAACTTCCTCCACGAGACGTGGCGCGACTGGCTCTACTGGGACATCGAGCTGGAGGCCTGAGGTGGTTTCCCGCCGTATTGCGGATCGCGGGGTGCCTGGAGTCTGACTTACCCTCATCGCCGTCTACCCTTCGACAGGCTCAGGGCAGACGGGTCTGGGTGATGTCAGTCTTTAGCTCTTCGGGATCGTCCAGTGCACAGCGCTGGAATACGTCCCCGCCACCGCCGTGCCGGTGGCGTCGGTTGCCGGGGCGAACTTCGCGCGCTTGGTGAGCTTGTCGCAAGCCGCCGCGTCGAGCGAGGCTGAACCGCTGGATGCGGTGACCTGGCACGACTGCACTTTGCCATCCATGCCGATGCTCAGCTGGAAGCCGGTCGTGCCTTCGCGCTCGGCCCGCAGATCGGCGGTGGGGTAGTCGTTCGGCGTCACCCACGCGCCGGGCTTGCCGACCGGGCGGGCCAGCTTGGGCGTGAAGGCCTGGTGTTGCGGCTGTGGTGGAGGCGGTGGTGTGAGCGTGCCGTCACCGCCACCGATGCCGCCGCCGAACGGGGGCAGGATGATCCGATCGTCATGGCCCAGGATATTGGTGATGGGCGTGACGAAGACCTCTTGCGGGATCGGCTTGGCCTGGGCCGTCTGCGGCCGCGCCGGATCGGGCTTCGCCGCTTCGGGCACCGGCGGCGGCACCTTCGGCAGCGGAATCTGTTCGCCCACCAATGTCTTGTCTTCGAACATCTGCCCGACCGGGCCCGCAAGCCCGACCACCAGCGCGTAAATCGCGGCCGCGTGCAGCGCTCCGACGAGGGCCAAAGTCGCCGGGCGGTTCCTCTTCATGTTCGCGTAAGCCATGACACACCTCTCTACTGTCCTCGCCTTGATCGGCGGGATCGGGGTTTGGGTGTCCGGACGCGCTTGGCATGCGCCGCGAAAGTAACAATCGCAAGAGCTTTAAATCTACTGCTAAGTCACATTAGTTTATTATTGTGATACAATAAGTATCGCAAGAAGGTTCTTGCTAACGCGCCGCCGCAAAGGCTTTCTGGCGACGGCGCTGAACCGAACTGCCCAGGCCGATCGCCTCGCGGTACTTGGCGACGGTCCGGCGGGCCAGGTCGAAGCCCTTGCCCTTCAGCAGATCGACCAGCGCGTCGTCGGAAAGAATGGCGTCCCCGGCTTCGTTCTCGATAAGCGTCCGGATCGCGGCCTTGACCGCTTCGGCGGACGCGCCGCCTTCGCCCTCGGCACCCCCGCCGGCAGCGCCGGTGCGCGCGACGCCCGAGGTGAAGAAGTACTTGAGCTCGAAGGTGCCGCGCTCGCAGTGCAGATACTTGTTCGAGGTGACCCTGCTGACGGTGGATTCGTGCATCTCGATTGCCTCGGCCACGGTGCGCAAGGTCAGCGGCTTCAGTTGCGAGACCCCGTGCCGGAAAAATCCGTCCTGCTGCTTCACGATCTCGCCCGCGACTTTCAGGATCGTCTTCTGTCGCTGGTCGAGTGCTTTCACCAGCCAGTTGGCGTCGGCCAGCCGTTCCGACAGCCAGCCACGCGCGGACTTTTCGGCAACGGCCCCGCGCAATTCAAGGTAATAGCTGCGGTTGACGATCAGCCGCGGCAACGTGGCCTGGTTGAGCACGATGTCCCAGCCCCCCTCCTGGCCATCGACTCCGTCGTGCGCGAAAATCAGGATATCGGGCGTGACCGGATCGCTGCCGCCGCCGGCGAAGCGCAGGCCCGGCTTGGGATCGTAGCTGCGCAGCTCGCCGAGCATGTCGGCAAAGTCCTCGTCGTCGACGCCGCACATCCGCTTGAGCCGGGCGAACTCCCCGCGTGCGACCAGGTCGAGGTTGTCGATCAGCCGGGCCATGCACGGATCGTAGCGGTCAGCCTCGCGGGCCTGGAGCGCGATGCATTCCGACAAGTTGCGCGCGCCGACGCCCGTGGGATCGAGCGACTGGAGCAGGGCGAGCCCGGCGGCAGCCTCGTCTTCGCAGATGCCGAGTTCGTCGATCACCTCCTCCAGCGTCACCGTCAGATAGCCAGCATCGTCGAGCGAGCCGAGCAAGTGCTGGGCGATCAGCGCGCTGCGGCGGTCGGGGGCGGCCAGGGTTAGCTGGGCCTGGAGGTGCTGGACCAGCGAATCGGTCTCGGCTGCGCGATTCTCCAGGTCGAATCCGTCTTCGCCGGCTTCGCTGCGGGTCGCACCGCCCCAATCGCCATCCCCGGTGTCGCGCTCGCGGTCCTCGCGGACGGCGGCGAGATCGAGCGGGGCATCGGTTTCGGCATGACCCTCGGCGATCAGGCGGTCGGCGGGTGAGGTTTCCAGGTTGGTGCTGCGGGCTTCGACGGGCGCTTCTGAGGATTCGCCGGGCAGCGCCGGGGCAGTTTCGCCCAGCTCGAGCAGCGGGTTGGCGGCGATGGCGTCGCCGATGAAGGTTTCGAGTTCGAGGTTCGACAGCGCCAGCAGCTTGATCGCCTGCTGCAGCTGCGGCGTCATGACCAGCGATTGGCTTTGTCGTAAGTCTAGGCGTGGCCCCAACGCCATAAAACCAGACCTATTCCGTCTGCTGAGGGCGGATGGAGAAAGGGGGCGGCGGGGCGGTCGCCCTCACAGCGTGAAACCCTCGCCCAAGTACAGGCGCCGGACGTTCTCGTCGGCCACTAGCGCTTCGGGGCTACCGGCGAACAGCACTTGCCCGCCGTAGATGATGCAGGCGCGGTCGACGATGTCGAGCGTTTCTCTCACGTTGTGGTCGGTGATCAGCACGCCGATGCCGCGGCTCTTGAGGTCTTTCACCAGGTCGCGGATGTCGGCGATCGACAACGGATCAATGCCGGCGAACGGCTCGTCGAGCAGCATGATCGAGGGCTTGGCGGCCAGCGCGCGGGCGATCTCGCAGCGGCGTCGCTCGCCGCCGGACAGCGCCATCGCCGGGCTCGCGCGCAGCCGGGTCAGGTGGAATTCTTCGAGCAGCCGCTCGAGCTCCTGGGCGCGGAACTCCTTGTCGGGTTCGACCAGTTCGAGCACGCAGTTGATGTTCTGCTCGACCGTCATTCCGCGGAAGATCGAGGTTTCCTGCGGCAGATAGCCGATCCCGAGGACCGCACGGCGGTACATCGGCAGCTTGGTGATATCGACGCCGTCGAGCAGGATTCGGCCCGAATCCGGCCGGACCAGCCCCATGATCGAATAGAAGCAGGTGGTCTTGCCCGCCCCGTTGGGGCCAAGCAGGCCGAGGACCTCGCCCTTGCCGACCGACAGCGAGATGTCGGACAGCACGGTGCGCTTGTCATAGCTCTTGGCGATCGAGACGACCTCGAGCCCGCCCTGAGGGATCGGCGGGGCCGCGGAAAAGCGCTCTACTTGCTGGGTAATCTGATCCATGCGAGCCGCGATTTAAGCCGCCTCCGGCCGCTTGCCAAGCCGCGATGCGCAATCTGGCAGGATTCATGCAAGGTTATCGCCAAGGTGTAGCCGAATTGGCGCGCAATTCTGGACGCCGCCGCAGCCTGGCACTACGCCAAAACCGCGGCATTGCTGGTTAACCGGGCTTGCCCGCCCCCCCAATCAGTGGTTTACTACCGTTTGGGAGCAAAGGAAGGATCAGTCTGAATGGCCAATGCATGGCAGCGGGATAACGCCGCGCCGGTCGCCAAGACATCGCTGGCGGAGGACCCGGCCCTTCACCATCAGGCGCATGGCAAGCAGCTCGATTGGCGCAAGCGGATGAGCGACAACATCGCCTACGCCTTGCTCGTCTACACCGGCTTGCAGATCTTCGTGACGATGGGCGCGCTCAAAGCCGCCGGCCCCTCGTTGCTGCCCTATCTCGCGCTGGTCATCCTCGTCATCGGGATCATTCCCGCCTGCCGCCGGTTCGAGCGGCGCTGGAATCGCCTGACCGACGCCCAGGCGGCTGATCCCGCCTTGGTCCGGTACTTTCGTCACGACCGGCTGTTGCTGTGGGGGCTCGCGATCGGTCTGCCGTTCCTGATCACCGGCGCGTTCCGGCTCCTCGGCATGGCCTTCGCCTAACCGTTACTCAGCGACATTTTACGCAGCGTTGCCCTGATCCCCGGCTGCTCTTAAAGGGCAGCCTCGCGCATTGGCGCGGGATAAGGAGTTTCACCGCATGCTGAGCCTGGAGGCCGCCCGCGACAAGGCCCTCGCCCTCGTCGAACGCGCCCGCGCCGCCGGGGCCGATGCGGCCGACGTAATCTATCTCGCCGATGCCTCGGAGAGCGTGCAGATCCGGCTCGGCAAGCTCGAGGATGTCGAGCGTTCCGAAAGCGAGCACATCGGTTTGCGGGTGTTCTGCGGCCGGCGCTCGGCGAGCATCGGTTCGACCGACCTGGCCGAAGCGGCGCTCGATGAACTCGCCGGCCGCGCGATCGCGATGGCGCGCGCCGCGCCCGAAGATCCATACGCTGGCCTCGCTCCCGAAGAATTGCTGCTGAGGGTGCCCCCACTCGATCTCGACCTGGCCGACTCGGGCGAGCCCAGCCCAGCTGAACTGCGCGCCCTGGCCGAAGCTGCCGAAGACGCCGCGCGGGCCGTCGCTGGCGTGACCAACAGCGAAGGCGCGGGAGCGAGCGCGGGTGCGGCGATCATGGCGCTGGCTACTAGCCACGGCTTCGCGGGAGCATATTCGGGCACGAGCCGTGGGCTCAGCGCCAGCGTGATCGCGGGCGAAGGTTCGAACATGCAGCGCGATTACGCCTGGCGTAGTGCGCGCTATGGCGCCGACTTGCCCGCCCCGGCCGAGATTGGCGCGATAGCCGGCGCGCGTGCCGTGGCCCGGCTGGAGCCCGGCCGGCTCAAGAGCGGACCGTTGCCGGTGGTTTTCGATCCGCGCGCGGGCGGCAGCCTCGTTGGCCACCTGCTCGGCGCGATGTCGGGCTCGGCGATCGCCCGGCGGGCGAGCTTCCTGCTCGACCGGCTGGACGAGCAGCTGTTCGATTCGGTCGTGACGATCACCGACGACCCGCTGCGGGCGCGCGGGCTTCGTTCAAGGCCGTTCGACGGCGAGGGGCTGGCGGTGTCGCGCCGCAACCTCGTGGAGGGCGGGCGGCTGACGGGTTGGCTGATGGACAGCGCCGCGGCGCGCCAGCTTGGCCTTGCCCCGACCGGCCACGCCTCGCGCGGGGCAAGCGGCGCTCCGGGCGTCGCGCCCAGCAACGTGCACCTGGCCGCAGGCGCAGTCTCGCCCGCCGCGCTGATGGCGGACATCGCGGACGGGGTCTATATCACCGAACTGATCGGGCACGGCGTTAACGGGGTGACCGGCGACTACAGCCGCGGCGCCTCGGGCTTCCGCATCGTAAACGGCGAAATCGCAGGGCCCGTCGCGGAGTTTACCATCGCGGGCAACCTGATCGACATGTTCAAGGCCCTGACGCCTGCGAACGACCTAGAGTGGCACCGTACGGTCAACGTGCCGACGATCCGCGTCGATGGGCTGACTATTGCGGGGGATTGAGGGCGCGCGTAGGTGGAGGGGTTTGCAGTGCAGAATCCCTCCGTCAGCCGCTAAAGCGGCTGCCACCTCCCCATTTGCACTGCGTGAAAATGGGGAGGATCTAGAAAATCAGCCTT
>JBDSOM010000155.1:0-5703 GCA_039914785.1 Novosphingobium sp. | reverse complement strand
GGTCCAGCCGCGGCCGACGACGCGGCCGTCCTTAACGATCACCGCGCCCACGGCGGGGTTGGGGCGGCTGAGCGGACGGCCGCGCGCTGCGACGCGGGCCGCCGCGTCGAGCCAGCGCGTGTCGTCGGGGCTCGATCTTTCAGGGATTCTCACGCTGGCCCTGCGGTGACGTGGGTGTCGCGGGGACTTGAGGTTTACCCGGAAAAGCGACGAGCTTGGCGTCCTCGGCGGCCTGGTCCGCCTTGGCCTTGGCCTCGATCGCGTCGACGTCCATGCCCGAATAGCGCCCGATCTTCTTGTAGATCTCGCGCACTTCGGCCTCGCGCCGGGCTTGTTCGGCGCTGAGCTTTTCCTGGTAGACCTGGTTGGCGCGGTTCGAGGCGACGATCTCCGCATCGCTGCGGTCGGCGCGCCACGAGGTGATGTAGGTCACTTTGGGGGGGCGCTGGAGAATGCGATGCTCCTCCTGGAACATCACCGAGAAGATCGCCGTCGTCGCGGCGGCCGCGGCCAGCGCGATCCACCAGCGATTCTTGCCGGCCTGCTGAAACACGGTGCGGAAATCGGCAATGGCTCCGACCGGATCGACGTTCTTCCATATGGACATGGGCGCTAGATAGGGGTTCCTGCCGCCGCGCGCCAAGCCTTAGTTGCGCCCGCCCCAGCCGAATGGCGTGAAAAGCGCCTTAGCCGAAGGGCGCGTACAGGCCCTGGCCCTCGCGCTTCAGCCAGGCGTTGGCGGCGGCGAGATCGCCTTCGAACAGTTCGCCGAGCAGCGCATGGAAGCGCGGGCCGTGGTCGAAGTGGACGAGGTGCGCGACTTCGTGCGCGACGACCGAGCGTCGCACCGCGTCGGGGGCCATGACCAGCCGCCAGTTGAGCCGGATATTGCCGCGCGCCGAACAGCTGCCCCAGCGCCGGCGCGCATTGCTGAGCGAGAGCGGCGGCGCGGGGAGCCCGGCGCTGGCGGTATACTCGGCGAGGTCTTCGCGCATCAGGCGACGGGCCTCGCCTTCGAGCCAGCGGCGCAGGCGCGGGGTGAGGCTCTCGACGGTACCGCCCAGCCGCAGCGCGCCGTCGGCAAGCTGGGGACGGCGCGGGGCGTGCGGCTCGTGCCGCACCGTCAGTCGCTGCCCGCGAAACGGAACCGCGCCGCCCGGACCGATCGCCACCCGCGGTGGCACGCGGGCCAGTTGCCCGGCCAGCCAGGCGGCATGGGCGTGCGCGAAAGCGACGACTTCGGCGCTGCGCGCGGTGCGGGGAGCCGATACGCGGACCTCGCTGCCATCGGGAGCGAGGCGCAAAGTCAGCCGGCGTGCATTGGGCAGGCGGCGGATGACCAAAGGTAGCGCCAGGTTGCCCAAGGTGATCGAGAGGTTGTCCGCTGGTTGACCTCCAGGCTTGAGCCAGTCAGGCAGTCGCATCGTCAACTTGTCCTGGGATATCAATAATATCGGGCGTATCCGGCCCATCCGGCCAGACGATATGCTGCTCCAGCGGCCCGGCCATGATCTCGGAAATCGCCTTGCCCCGCACCGAAATCCGCGCCCGGTGCACCGCCTCGGGGTCGCCGGAGATCAGGTAATGCCAGGCCGGCAGCGGCTCGCCCTCGGCCCGCAGGCGATAGGCGCAAGTGGTGGGCAACCACTCGAGCTGCGCGGCCAGTCGCGGGGTCAGCCGCAGACAATCGGGCACGAACATCCGCCGGTTGCGATAGTCGCTGCACCGCGCGGTCTTGAGGTCGAGCAGCTTGCACGCGACGTTGGTCGGATAAATCTCGCCGGTGTCCTCGTCCTCGACTTTGTGCAGGCAGCACTGGCCGCAGCCGTCGCACAGCGCTTCCCACTCGGTGCGAGACAGGGTCTCGATGGGTTTTTCCCAGAAGCCCCCGGTCAAGGGCTTGAGAGGCGGGGTTATTTCACCCATTTCGCCAGTTCCGCAGCGACCGCATCGGCGCCTTTATCGACCGGCAGCATTTCGATCGGCTTGCCCGCGCGGTCCATCAGGTAGGCCACCCGGCTGTGGTCCATCAGGTATCCGCCAGCGGTTTCCTTGCCCTTGGCGTAGTACGCCGCAAAGCCCTTGGCGGCGACGGCGACTTGCTCCGCCGTGCCCGTCAGCCCGAGCAAGCGGGGGGAAAAGGCCGCGGCGAACTCCCCCACCCGCGCCGGCGTGTCGCGGGCGGGGTCAATGGTGATGAAGATCGGCTGGACTTGCGCGGCGAGTTCCGGCTCCGCCTTGGCGAAGCGGGCAAACCCTTGCATCAGCTGCTGGACGTCGAGCGGGCAGGCGTCGGGGCAAAAGGTGTAGCCGAAATAGACGATCCGGTACTTGCCGGCGAAGTCTTCCCAGCGCACCGTGCGGCCCGCCTTGTCGGCCAGGGTGAACGGGCCGCCGATCCGGGCACCGTCGAGGGGCGGGCGCTCCGTCGGTGCGGAGCCGCCGCTGCCGCACGCGGACAGAGCCAGGGTGGCGGCGATGCAGAAGGCGTTCCGGATGGTCATGGCGCGGCGGTTCATGCTCTGCTAAGCCGCTGGGCGCAAGGCGGGATCCGGGCATGGGGCCGCCTTTCGAGGAGGATTTCAGACGTGGCGAAAATATCGGCGAGTCGGCTTTCTTCGGTGAGAAGCGCCATCGCCTTCACCGCCGCCGCAGCCATGCTCGGCGTTGCCATGCCCGCCGCCGCGCAGTTTTCCGCCGGCTACAAATTCCTTGAGGCGATCCGCAAGAAGGAAGGCAACACCGTCCAGGAAATGCTCGACGTGCCGGGCACCACGATCGTCAACACGCGCGACGTGACCAGCGGCGACACCGCGCTGCACATCGTCGTCGCCCGCCGCGACCTGACCTGGATCGACTTCTTGACCGCCAAGGGCGCGAACGTGAACGCGCGCAACGGCCGGGGCGCGACCCCGCTGCAGCTAGCCGTCGGCATGGGCTTCATCGAAGGGGTCGAGCGCTTGCTGGAAAAGGGCGCGCGGGTCGACGAGCCCGACGCCTCCGGCGAGACGCCGCTGATCGGCGCGGTCCACCGCCGCGATACCGGCTTGATGCGGTTGTTGCTCAAGGCCGGCGCCAGCCCTGACCGGGCCGACAATTCGGGGCGTTCGGCGCGCGACTATGCCTCGCTCGACGGCAAGGGCAACTCGCTGCTGACCGAGATCGAGACGAGCGCCAAGCCCAGGGGCGCTGCCGGGCAGGCGCGCGGCAGCTACGGCCCGTCGTTCTAGCCCCATGGCACTCGACAACCTGACCCTTCCCGAGCTCCGCCTCGCCCTGGCACCGGCGATTGCCGACGCCGCCGCGTTCGATGGGTGGAGCGCAGTGGCGGTCGATACGGCGGCCCTGCAACTCGGTGTCGTGCCCCCTGCGGCGCGGCTCGCTTTCCCGGGCGGCGCGGTGGACATGATCGCGGCGTGGGTCGAGCGCATCGATGCCGATGCCGCGCTGGCTCTGCCGGCGGGGACGCTCGCCGAAGTGGGGGTGACCCAGCGGATTCGCCGGCTGATCCAGTTCCGGATCGATGCCGTGGCGGGGCGCGAGGAAGCGCTTCGCCGCGCCTTGGCAATCCTGGCGATGCCGCAGAATCTGGCGGCGGCGGCGCGGCTGGGCTGGCGCAGCGCCGATCTCATGTGGCGTCTGGCGGGGGACACAGCGACCGATTTCAACCATTATACCAAGCGGGCGATCCTCTCGTCCGTCGTCGCCGCGACCCTGGCGGTGCTGATCGACGATCACAGCGCGGACAAGGCGGAAACCCGCGCCTTCCTCGACCGGCGACTGCAGGATGTCGGCCGGTTCGAAAAGGCCAAGGCCAAGTTGCTGCGGCCGGATGCGGAGCATTTCAGCGTAGTGCGCCTGCTCGGTCGGTTACGGTATCCCGTACACTGACATCTAATGCGAACGAGTTGCAAATAGCGCCGCGATCTGGCAGCGCGAAAAAATGACGCTCGACATCCTTCCGATCGGCCAAAAAGCGCGAATCATCGCAGTCGATTGGGCCCAGCTCGACGTTGACGAAGGCCGGCGCCTGCGCGCCTTGGGCATCGACGAGGGCGCGCGGATCGCGATCGCGCACCGCGGGGTGTTCGGCGGGGCCGATCCGATTGCGCTCGAAATCGGTCGGATGACCGTGGCCCTGCGCCGCGGACACGCCCGGGCCATGCAAGTCGAAGCGTTGTGAAGCGTCGCTCGGCCGCGCTCGTCGGCAATCCCAACGCCGGCAAAAGCGCGCTGTTCAATGCTTTGACCGGTGCGCGCCAGAAGATCGCGAACTACCCGGGCGTCACCGTGGAGCGCAAAGCCGGCCGGCTGCTGCTGCCAAGCGGCGAGCCGGTCGAACTGACCGATCTGCCCGGTAGCTATGGCCTCCACCCGACCAGCCCCGACGAGGAAGTGACTCGCAAGGTCATCCTCGGTGAGTTCCCCGGTGAGCCCGCGCCCGAAGTGCTGGTCGTGGTGCTCGACGCCTCGAACCTCGAGCAGCACCTGGTGTTCGCGCAGGAAGTGATCGCGCTGGGCCGGCCGACCGTGGTCGCGCTCAACATGATCGATCTGGCCGAGCGTGACGGGTTGACGCTTGATCCTCAGGCCCTGGCCGAGGCGCTCGGCGTCGCGGTGATCCCGACCGTCGCGGTCCGCCGCCGCGGGCTGGTCGAACTCGCCGAAGCGATCGGCACTGCGGTGCCGCGGTCGGCCCAGCCGCAACACGCCACGATCACCCAGACCGAGCGACGGGTCAGCGCCCATGCCATGGCCGATGCGACGATCGTGTCGGAGACCGCCAAGCACCGGCTCCATTCCAAGCTCGACCGGATCCTGCTCGATCCCTGGCTCGGGCCGATCATCCTGTTCGCCCTGCTGTTCGTAGTGTTCCAGGCGGTGTTCGCCTGGGCCACGCCGTTCGCCGATGCGCTAGAAGGCGTCGTCGGCTGGCTTTCGTCCGGGGTGCAGGACGCGTTGCCGCCCAGCTTGGTCCGTGATTTTCTGATCGATGGGATCTTCAGCGGGGTCGGCTCGGTGGTGGTGTTCCTGCCGCAGATCGTCATCCTGTTCTTCTTCATCCTGGTGATGGAAGCGTCGGGCTACATGGCCCGCGCGGCGTTCATCATGGACCGGCTCATGGCCTACGTCGGCCTGTCCGGACGCAGCTTCATCCCGCTTCTGTCCAGCTTCGCCTGCGCGATCCCCGGCATCATGGCGACGCGCAGCATCACCGACCCCAAGGACCGCCTGACCACGATCCTGATCGCGCCGCTGATGACCTGCTCGGCGCGGCTGCCGGTCTATGCGGTGATCATCGGGGCGTTCATCCCCCACGAAACGGTCGGACCCGGCCTTGGCCTG
The DNA here is from genome assembly GCA_039914785.1 of Novosphingobium sp. Lineage (GTDB taxonomy): Bacteria > Pseudomonadota > Alphaproteobacteria > Sphingomonadales > Sphingomonadaceae > Novosphingobium. Next base: position 357 of record JBDSOM010000155.1, on the reverse strand, counting down.
CAAGGGCTGGTGCTGTTCGTGCTGTACGTCGCGGGCATCATCGGCGCGATGGTGGTGGCGCTCGTCCTGCGCAGTACGGTCACGAAAGGCGATGCTTCGGGTTTCATCATGGAGCTGCCGAAGTACCAGATGCCGCGGCTCAAGGACCTGGCGATCGGCCTGTTCCAGCGCGCGTGGATATTCCTGCGCCGCGCCGGCACGATCATCTTCACGATCACCGTCGTGCTGTGGCTGATGCTGAACTTCCCGCGCGCCGGCGAAGGACAGAACCAGGTCGAGGTTTCGGTGGCGGGCAAGATCGCGGACGTGGTCGAAGTCGTGGTGCGGCCGATCGGCTTCAACCACGAGATGGCGCTC
>JBDSOM010000019.1:0-10293 GCA_039914785.1 Novosphingobium sp. | reverse complement strand
CCGGACAAGTCGAGCCGGTTCGTTCCCGCCGCGATCCGCGTGCCCCCCCGCCCCGATCGCACGATCGCGCCATCGGGCCCCGGACACAGCGTCACGCTGCGGCGATCGAGCGTCAGGTTGGCGAACGCCAGCCGATCGAATGCGACCGGAGTGCAGTGCCGCCACAGCGACAGCCCGCCCGCACCCGACCAGTTGCCATCGATCGGGACGGCCAGATTGCTCGCCGCGCCGCCCGGCAGCGGCCCGCTCAAGACCACGCGCCCCGCGAAGCCGAGCGCTCCGCGCGGCTCTTGCGCCACGACCAGGTTCGGCACCGCCAGCCGCGACGCCCCGGCGCGGTATTCGGCCATCGTCAGGCGCAGCACGGCCTCACCGCGGCTCGGCCGCTCCATTCGCCCGGCGATCTGCGGCAGGCCCGGACCGCCCGTCACGATGTTGCCCGACAGGCGTGGCACGCCGCCGCCGCTGCTGGGGGAAAGCTGGAACCGCGAAATCGCCACCAGCGTCTGGCCGCTCCCGCCGCGCAAGTTGGCTTGCGGCACGGTCAGCGCGAAACCGGCTTCGGTCCGGCGCGCGAGGTAGCTCGCGGAGATGCTGCTGCCGGGGGTTTCGCGTTGCAGCGCAGCGCGCATCTGGCCGAGCATGGCCGCCAATGGGGTCGCGGCGGTCGCCCGCTGGCTGGCCGCGAGCGTGTTGTCGAGGCTCTTGCCCAACGCCAGCCCTTCGCCAGTAACAGTGCCATCGAGCGACGCCTTGGCCAGACCGTTCTGCGAACGGATCGCGCCCTCGGCGCGCAACGTCTTGGCCCCGAAGGCGGCGGCGGTGACCGCCTCTGCGGCCAGATCGTAGCGCGCGGTCAGCGCCTTGATGCGGTAGGTCAACCGGCCCGTGCCCTTCAGCGCATTCGCCCGCACCCCTGCCCCGACGACCGGCCCAGCTTCGAGCCCGAGCCTGGCTTCGCCCCCATCGAGCGCGGGATCGAGCATGCCATCGACGTGCAGGCCGACTTGCTCCAGCACCGTGCCGTCGGGGCAAATCGCCGCCGCGACGCGCACTGGTCCGGCAAAATGCGGCTTCTCTCGGGTAACGCTCAGGGCGCCGTACAGGCTCGCGCGCCCGATCCGGCATCCCGCCAGGCTGGCTTCGGGAGCGATCGCCGCGAGCGTGCCGACGAAGCCGCTGCGCAGCCGTCCCGCGCCGTCGATTTTCATGCCGACCGCGCCCAAATCGCTCTCCAGCAGGCCGCGCCCATCGACGATACGCACGTCGAGATCGGGGAGGCGAAACGGCTGGGCGGGTTCGGTCTTGGCGAATAGAACCTTGTCGAGACTGCCCAAACTCAGCTTGCCACCACGATAACTGGCGTAAAGGCGCGGGCGGATCACGGTGATCCGGCCGACGCTGGGAAAGCCGAAGCGATAGTCGATCAAGGCCTCGGCCCGCTCGATCGTCAGGTCGGGACGCTTGGGATCGCCGATGACGATATTGCGCAGAACCTGCTGAACCGGTCCGACGCGCTCGATCTCGTACGTCGCGGGCAGGCCCAGTTCGCGCAACTGCGCGCCCAGGTAGTTGTCGGCGATCCGCTCGCGCGAAAACCACGCCCACGCCGCCGCGGCGAGGAACACCAGCGCCAACATCCCAAGCACCAGCGGCCACCGTCGCCGGGGCGGCGAGGCAGCGCTATCTGGTTCGTCTGAGAGCTGTCCCTGGTCCGCCGCCATCCCTTACCCTTGGCCCACTCACTTGCGTACGTCACCCAAGAAAGGCAATGCAGCAGCCCTGATCTGCGTTCCGCAAGGGCTGAAAGACCGCGACCATGGCCGAGGCAAGCGATCTCTTTGCTGAACAAGCAGCGCAGGGGCATGAATCCCGCGTAAAAGACGCCTCTGACGCAAAAGCGGACTCGGGCGCAAACGATGCGGCCGGCCACCGCGCACGGCTGCGCAAGCGGCTGCTCGGCGGGGGCGCCGAGGCGCTCGCCGACCATGAAGTGATCGAATACCTGTTGATGACCGCGATCCCGCGCCGCGACACGAAGCCGCTGGCGCGAAGCCTGATCAAGCGCTTCGGCTCTTTCGCCGGAGTGCTCAACGCCGATCCCGCCGCGCTCGCCAAGCATCCCGGGATGGGGGAAACGAGCGCAGCGGCGCTCCGCATCGTCGCCCTCGCCACCCGCCGCCTCGCCCGCCAGGCGGTTCGCGAGCAGCCGGTGCTGGGCTCGTGGCAGGCGCTGATCGACTACCTGACGATCGACATGGCGCACCTTACGGTCGAGCGGGTGCGGGTGCTGTACCTCAACGCGCAGAACATGCTGATCCACGACGAGCATGTCGGGGACGGCTCGATCGACGAGGCCGCGATCCACCCGCGCGAAGTGATCCGCCGCGCGCTCGATCTTGGCGCGACCGCGCTGATCCTGGTGCACAACCATCCCTCCGGCTCGCCCCAGCCGAGCCGCGCCGATATCCAGATCACCAACAAGATCGCCGAAGCCGGACGCCTGTTGGGCATCGCTGTGCACGACCACGTGATCATCGGGCGCGAGGGGCATGTCAGCCTCAAGGCCAAAGGGCTGATCTGAGATGCGCCCAGATCTGTCGATACGGCCAGTTCCGTCGATGTGCCCAAATCCGTCATGTGCGTAGCCGCGATCGCCTGGAGCGCGCATCCGCGCTGGCGACTGGTCGCCATCGGCAACCGTGACGAGTTCCACGCGCGGCCGACGGCGGCGCTGGCCAAATGGGACGACGGCTCCGGGATCATCGCCGGGCGCGATCTGCGCGCGGGCGGCACTTGGCTGGGGGTGACCGCCGCCGGGCGGTTCGCACTCGTCACCAACTTTCGCGTGCCGGGCTATCCCAAGGCGGGCCTCGCCTCGCGCGGGGGACTGATCACGAGTTGGCTGAACGACGAGCCGCTCGGCGACACCGCGGCGATGAACCCGTTCAACTTGTGCATGGCCGATGCCGACACCGCGCAAGTCGTCACCAACCACCCCGATCCCGAGCGTCACACCCTCGGCCCCGGCGTGCATGGCTTGTCCAACGGTGCGTTCGCAAGGCCCTGGCCCAAGACCCGGCAGCTGTGCGCGGCGCTGGACCAATGGCTGGCAGGTGCGGCGACGGATCCGGCAGGCTTGTTCGCCGCGCTGCGCAGCGACAGTCCGCTGGCCCCGAAGGCCGCGGACGAAGAAGGCCCGGACGCTCCCTACTCCCCGGTGTTTATTCACAACGCGATCTATGGAACGCGGTGCAGCACCGTGATCATGATCGATCACAGCGGCGCGGGCACGATCAGCGAGCGGTCATTCGACGAGGATGGCCGAACGACCGGCCGGCACACCTTGGCCATTTAACAAATGTCAGGCTGTGCGACCCTTTACGCAGTTCCCCCAGGTTGCTCGCCACTCGCGGGTGACAGCCGCTGGGGCCCTGCGTTCGGAATTCGTTCGACGCATATACTTTCCTGGGTGAACCCACGCGTGCCACGCACATGCGGTTCCACCGCCCAGCGCCGTTCGGCGACACCGCCGTGGGCCGGGTATTCTGCAGAATGGAGGCCAGCTTCGCGCCGTTCGACGCGGCGATGCACCTGATGCGCGAGGTCCACCACGCGGTCGCCTTGGTGCGACAACTGTCCGAGACCTTGGAGCGGACCGAAAACCAGCCGGGTGTCCGGGTAATACTGAGTTTTCCGATCGACAATTGACTCTCGTGTCGCTGTATATGACATACAGTGTATCACAACACTTCCCGCCGAGCGGCGGGTCCGGGAGATCACTGTCATGGCCACGGCGCCGATCCGCACCGCTTCGCGCGATTACTTCACCGACAAGTCGGTCCTGCTCGACCCTTACGACTACTTCGAAAGCATTCGCGCCGACGGTCCCGTCCATCGCATGCCGAGCCGCGATATCGTGATCGTCACCGGGTTCCAGGACGGCGTGGAAGTCTTGCTCAACACCCACGACTATTCCTCCATAATCAATCCCGAGCCCCTGCGGCCGTTGCCGTTCGAGCCGCACTCGGACGACATCTCGGAGCAGATTGAAGCGGCGCAGGGCACTGGACCGATGGAGCTCATGGTGTCCTACGACGGCGAGCGACACGCCGCCGCGCGCTCGCTGCTCAATCCGCTGTTCAAGCCTTCGCGGCTCAAAACCAACGCGGCGTTTATGCGCGATTATGCCGATGATATGGTGCGCCGGATCGTCGCGAACGGCTCGTGCGAACTGATCGCCGAGGTCGCCACGCCGTATGTAACGATGGTCATCGCCGACCTGCTGGGCGTGCCTGACGACGACCGCGAGGCGTTCCGCCAAGTGATCGACGCGGGTCCGCCGCCAGGCAACATGGAAGAGACCGACGAAGAAGCCCGCGCGCGCGCAAGCGGCCCGCTGATGTTCATGATCGGCTACTTCAACCGCTACCTCGCCGAGCGCCGCGCCAATCCGCAGAACGACGTGATGACCGAACTCGCGCTGGCGACTTTTCCCGACGGCTCGACCCCCGATTTGATCGAACCGGTCAAGGCGGCAATGTTCCTGTTCGCCGCTGGCCAGGACACCAGCGCCAAGCTGATCGGCAACGCGCTGCGCTTCTTGTGCGAAAACCCCGAGATGCAGCAGCATTTGCGCGAGAATCGCGATCAGATCGGCCCCTTCCTGGAAGAGACGCTACGGCTCGAAGGTTCGACCAAGGCTACCTTCCGCGTCGCCAAGCGCAAGACGACCATCGGCGGTGTCGAAATCCGGGCGGGCCAGGTCGTGGTGGTCGCCCTGCCGGCAGCCAACCGCGATCCACTGCGCTGGGACCAGCCGACCGAGTTCCGGCTCAATCGCCCGCGGATAAAGGAGCATCTCGCGTTCGGCCGCGGCGCCCATACGTGCGCCGGCGCACCGCTTGCCCGTGCCGAAGTCCAGGTGCTGCTGGACCGGCTGCTCGAGCACACGACAGCGATCACGCTCTCGGAAGCACACCACGGCGAGGCGGGGAACCGCAAGATCGCCTACGAGCCGAGCTTCATCATTCGCGGCCTGGCGGAACTGCATGTGGAATTCGTCCCCCGCTAGCCCCACCCTTGCGCAATCCGCGCCCTCCCCCTAGCGGCTCCGCAACAAACAAATCGGAGTCGAACCATGGTCCCTCGCTACGCCCGCCCCGCGATGACCGCGATCTGGGAGCCCGAAGCGCGCTATCGCATCTGGTTCGAGATCGAGGCGCACGCCACCGAGAAGCTCGGCGAACTGGGCGTCGTTCCCCCCAGCGCGGGCAAGGCGCTGTGGGACTGGTGGGCGACCAATCCGATGATCGATGTGGCCGCGATCGACGCGATCGAGGCGGTCACCAAGCACGATGTGATCGCGTTCCTCGATTGGGTCGCCCAGCAAGTCGGCCCCGAGGCGCGTTTCATGCACCAGGGCATGACCAGCTCCGACGTGCTCGACACGACATTGTCGGTACAGCTGGCCCAAGCCGCCGACCTGCTGCTGGCCGATCTCGACGCGCTGCTCGCCGCGATCAAGCGCCGCGCGCTGGAGCACAAGTTCACCCCGACGATCGGCCGCAGTCACGGCATTCATGCCGAGCCGACCACCTTCGGCGTCAAGCTGGCCCAAGCTTATGCCGAGTTCGATCGGTGCAAGAAGCGCCTGATCGCGGCGCGCGAGGAGATCGCGACGTGCGCCATTTCCGGCGCTGTCGGGACGTTCGCCAATATCGATCCGGCGGTCGAGGAATACGTCGCCGAGAAGCTCGGCCTCGCGGTCGAGCCCGTCTCCACCCAGGTCATCCCGCGTGACCGCCACGCGATGTTCTTCGCAGTGCTGGGCGTTATCGCGAGCTCGGTCGAAAGGCTGGCCATCGAGGTGCGCCATCTCCAGCGCACCGAAGTCCTGGAGGCCGAGGAATACTTCTCGCCGGGCCAGAAGGGTTCGTCGGCAATGCCGCACAAGCGCAATCCGATCCTGACCGAGAACCTCACCGGCCTCGCCCGCGTGGTCCGCTCCGCCGTCACCCCGGCGCTGGAGAACGTCGCCCTGTGGCACGAGCGCGACATCTCGCACTCGTCGGTCGAGCGCTACATCGGGCCCGATGCGACGATCACGCTGGACTTCGCGCTCGGGCGCCTGACCGGCGTGATCGACAAGCTGCTCATCTACCCTGAGCGGATGCAGAAGAACCTCGATAAAATGGGCGGCCTCGTCCACTCGCAGCGCGTGCTCCTGGCGCTCACGCAAGCCGGCCTGACCCGCGACGATTCCTACCGCCTGGTCCAACGCAACGCGATGAAGGTGTGGGAAAGCGACGGCGCGCTGTCGCTGCTGGAACTGCTCAAGGCGGACGTCGAGGTAAGCGCGGCGCTGCCGGCGCAGGAGCTCGAGGAGAAGTTCAACCTCGACTACCACTTCAAAGCGGTGGACCGCATCTTCGCCCGGGTCTTCGGGGAGTAAAGCACAAAGCCCCTTCCCGCGGGACGAGGGGTCGCGGCTGAACCCGGCCGCTATCCTGTTTCGCCAGGCTCCTGATGGCGCCACGTCGCGCTGCCTCTACCCCGCTGCGAAGGGATAAAGAGCGGCGCGACACCCGCCGATACATCCTTTTGAAATCGCTTCTCAATAGCAAAGATAGTCTCGGCTATCGCCCTTTTCGCAGTTGCAAACGCAACCTTTGCGGCTTAGTGCCGCCCGCATCACCGGGCTGTCCGCGCATTGCGGGATTATGCTGGCCGCCCCGACAGACGCTTCCCGCGCAAGACGGAAGGACCACGTCTCCTATGGCTCGCAAGAAGATCGCCCTCATCGGTGCCGGCAACATCGGCGGAACTCTGGCCCACCTCGCGGCGCAGAAGGAATTGGGCGACATCGTCCTGTTCGACGTGGTTGAGGGCGTGCCGCAGGGCAAGGCGCTCGACCTTTCGCAGTGCGGCCCGGTCGAAGGCTTCGATGCCAAGGTCACCGGCACCAACGATTATGCGGACATCGCCGGCGCGGACGTGATCATCGTCACCGCCGGTGTCGCCCGCAAGCCCGGCATGAGCCGCGACGACCTGCTCGGCATCAACCTCAAGGTGATGAAGGCGGTCGGCGAAGGCATCCGCGACAACGCACCTGGCGCGTTCGTGATCTGCATCACCAACCCGCTCGACGCGATGGTCTGGGCGCTGCGCGAATTCTCGGGCCTGCCCCACCATATGGTCGTCGGCATGGCCGGCGTGCTGGACTCGGCCCGCTTCTCGACCTTCCTCGCGCAGGAGTTCGGCGTGTCGGTTCGCGACGTCACGAGCTTCGTGCTCGGCGGCCACGGCGATACGATGGTCCCGGTGGCCGAATACTCGACCGTCAAGGGCATCCCGGTTCCCGACCTCATCAAGATGGGCAAGTCCACGCAGGAGCGCATCGACGCCATCGTGAAGCGCACCGCCAACGGCGGCGGCGAGATCGTTGCGCTACTCAAGACCGGCTCGGCCTTCTATGCCCCCGCGACCTCGGGTATTGCGATGGCCGAAGCCTACTTGGGCGACCAGAAGCGCGTCCTGCCGTGCGCTGCGCACCTCACGGGCCAGTACGGCGTTGACGACCTTTACGTCGGCGTCCCCGTCGTGATCGGTGCCGGCGGCGTCGAGCAGGTCATCGAGATCGAACTGACCGAGCAGGCCAAGGCCGGCCTCCAGGTCTCGATCGACGCGGTGAAGGAGCTTTTGGTTGCCTGCAAGGCCATCGACGGCTCGCTCGCCTGATCCCCTGGCCTGATCGAGCGCCTCAAGCTTCCTTCTGCTTTCCTCCCCAGGAGCACTGAATGTCTATTCTTATCAACAAGAACACCAAGGTCATCACCCAGGGCATGACCGGGTCGACCGGTAGCTTCCATACCGAAGCGGCCTTGGCTTACGGCACGCAGATGGTCGCGGGCGTAACTCCCGGCAAGGGCGGTCAGACCCACCTGACCCTGCCGCAGTTCGACACCGTCGCCGAGGCCAAGGCCGCGACCGGCGCAACCGCCAGCTGCATCTACGTGCCGCCCGCGGGTGCCGCCGACGCGATCCTGGAAGCGATCGACGCGGGGATCGAGCTGATCGTCGCGATCACCGAGGGTATCCCGGTGCTCGACATGGTGCGCGTCAAACGTGCGCTCACCGGCTCCAAGTCGCGCCTGATCGGGCCTAACTGCCCTGGCGTGCTGACCCCGAACGAGTGCAAGATCGGCATCATGCCCGGCAGCATTTTCTCGGCCGGCTCTGTCGGCGTCGTCTCGCGTTCGGGCACGCTGACGTACGAAGCGGTGTTCCAGACAACGAACGAAGGCCTGGGCCAGACCACTGCAGTCGGCATCGGCGGCGATCCGGTCAACGGCACCAACTTCATCGACATGCTCGAGCTGTTCCTGGCCGACGATGCGACCAAGTCGATCATCATGATCGGCGAGATCGGCGGATCGGCCGAAGAGGAAGCCGCCCAGTTCATCGCGGACGAGGCCAAGCGCGGGCGCAAGAAGCCGATGGTCGGCTTCATCGCCGGCCTGACTGCGCCTCCGGGCCGCCGCATGGGCCATGCCGGCGCGATCGTCTCGGGCGGCCAGGGCGGCGCCGAGGACAAGATCGCGGCGATGGAAGCCGCGGGCATCCGCGTCTCGCCTTCGCCTTCGGAACTCGGCACGACGCTCAGCGGGCTGCTTAAGGAACTGGTGTAACCAGCCGTACTTAAGCCGCGTTGCGCTGGCGGCACGACGCGGCAGCGGCCGGGGACTCCCGAAAGGTAAGAAGACATGGGCAGCGAGAGCCACGATTTCCTTCCCGAGGAGCCTCAGCCGGGGCCGAGCTGGCAGCGTGCCAACTGGCCGCTGGTCGGCGGCGCTAACGAAGACGATCTGACCCAAGCGCTCGACCCCACCGCGGTCAAGGCCGCCGTCAAGGCCGCTACCGCCAAGGGCGGCGCACCACTCGACGCGGCCGCTATCGAGGCCGCCGCGTCGGACTCGATCCGCGCGATGCTGCTCATTCGCACCTACCGCGTGCGCGGGCACCTCGCGGCCGATCTCGATCCCCTGGGACTGTCGCACCTCGAACTGCCTGCCGATCTGACTCCGGAATACCACGGCTTCGTCGGCGCGGCGCAAGACCGCAAGATCTTCATCGGCGGCACTCTGGGCGTCCAGTGGGCAACGATCCGCGAGATCGTGGCGATCCTGCGCGCCAACTACTGCGGCAAGGTCGGCCTCGAATTCATGCACATCTCCGACGTGGAGGAGCGCCGCTTTCTTCAGGACCGGATGGAAGGCGCGGACAAGTCGATCGACTTCACGCCGGAGGGCAAGAAGGCGATACTGTCCGCGGTCATCCGCGGCGAGCAATACGAGAAGTTCCTCGGCAAGAAGTACGTCGGCACCAAGCGCTTCGGTCTCGACGGCGGCGAATCGATGATTCCGGCGCTCGAAGCCGTGATCAAATACGGCGGCGCGACTGGCGTGCGCGAGATCGTGGTCGGAATGTCCCACCGCGGCCGTCTGAACGTCCTCGCGAACGTGTTGGCCAAGCCTTACAAAGTCATCTTCCACGAGTTCTCGGGCGGCACCGCCAATCCCGAAGACGTGGGCGGTTCGGGCGACGTGAAGTACCACCTCGGCACTTCGACGGACCGCGATTTCGACGGAATCAAGGTTCACATGAGCCTCGTCCCCAACCCGTCGCACCTCGAAACGGTGGACCCGATCGTGCTCGGCAAAGTCCGCGCGACGCTCGCCATGCGCGACGATCTGGACAAGATGGACCAGGTCATGCCCGTGCTGATCCACGGCGACGCGGCGTTCGCCGGCCAGGGCATCGTGTGGGAGTGCCTCGGCTTCCAGGGCATCCGCGGCTACGCCACCGGCGGCTGCGTGCACTTCATCATCAACAACCAGATCGGCTTCACCACCAGCCCGCAGTTCGCGCGCAATTCGCCCTACCCCAGCGATGTCGCTAAGGGCGTCCAGGCCCCGATCTTCCACGTCAACGGCGACGATCCCGAAGCGGTGACTTTCGCCTGCAAGATGGCCATCGAATTTCGCCAGAAATTCGACAAGGACGTGGTCATCGACATGTGGTGCTATCGCCGGTTCGGCCATAACGAAGGCGACGAGCCCAGCTTCACCCAGCCGCTGATGTACGCGAAAATCCGCGAGCATCCTGCGGTCAGCGCGCTTTATGCAGAGCGACTGACCCAGGAAGGCGTGATCGACAAGGCGTTCCTCGACGGGACGACGAGCAATTTCGTCGACCACCTGGAAAGCGAGTTCACCGCCGCCAAGAGCTACA
>JBDSOM010000046.1:0-3095 GCA_039914785.1 Novosphingobium sp. | reverse complement strand
GATCAGCACGGCGGTCCCCTTCTTGCCCGCGCGCCCGGTCCGGCCGGAGCGGTGCTGGAGAATTTCCGCGTCGCGCGGAATCTCGACATGAACGACAAGGCTCAGCGTCGGGAGATCGATCCCGCGGGCGGCGACATCGGTCGCTACACAGACCCGCGCACGACGGTCGCGCAGCGCTTGCAGGGCGTTATTCCGCTCGGCCTGGCTATGCTCGCCGGAGAGAGCGACCGCGGCGAACCCGCGTTCCGTCAGGATAGCGTGCAGGCGGCGGACGTTGTCGCGCGTCGCGCAGAACAGCATCGCGGTTTCCGCCTCGTGGAATCGCAGGAGGTTGACCACCGCAGCCTCGATCTCGCTCGGCGCGACGGTCACGGCCTGGTAGCTGATGTCGCCGTGGCCGCGTTCTTCGCCGACCGTGGAAATGCGCAGCGCATCGCGCTGATAACGCCGCGCCAGGGCGACGATCGGCTTGGGCATCGTCGCCGAGAACAGCAGCGTGCGGCGGCCGTCCGGCGTGGCGTCGAGAATCTCCTCGAGGTCCTCGCGGAAGCCCATGTCGAGCATTTCGTCGGCTTCATCGAGCACCGCGACGCGCAAGTCCGAGAGCAGCAACGCGCCGCGCTCGAGGTGATCGCGCAGCCGCCCCGGCGTGCCGACCACAATATGCGTGCCTTGCGACAGCGCGCGGCGTTCCTTGGACGGATCCATCCCGCCGACGCACGTCGTGATCGTCGCGCCGGTCGGCGCGTAAAGCCACACGAGTTCACGGCTGACCTGCAGCGCGAGTTCACGCGTCGGGGCGATCACCAGCGCCAGCGGCGCACCGGGCCGGGGCATCCGGTCCTCGCCCGCCAGCAGCTCGTCCGCCATCGCCATGCCGAAGGCGACGGTCTTGCCCGACCCGGTTTGCGCCGAGACGACCAGATCCCGCCCGCGCGGTTCGGGTTCAAGCACCGCCGCCTGGACAGGTGTCAGCGCGGTATAGCCATGCCCGGCAAGCGCCTGGGCCAAAGGTGTTGCGACATTCGAAAAAGGCATTGTTCTCGCCGTTTGGTTGCTGCCGTTCCCGGCAAAGTGTCAGAGCGCCTGGGCTGCTGCCCAGCCGCTCGCCCACGCCCATTGAAAATTATAGCCGCCCAACCACCCGGTCACATCGACAGCTTCGCCGATCGCATACAGACCCGATACCCGCTTGGCTTCCATTGTTTTCGAGGAAAGTTCCGCGGTGTCGATCCCGCCGATCGTAACCTCGGCCTTGGCCAGGCCCTCGCTGCCGTTCGGAGTGAAGCGCCAGTCGGCCAAGCGGGCCTCCAGTGCAGTCGCCTGCGCATCCTTGAGGCCGCCGAGTTCGGCCTCATAACCTAGTTTTTGTGAGAGGGTAAGGGCAAGGCGATCCGGCAATGCTTCGCCCAGCGTGCTCTTCAGCGATGCGCGCGGGCGCTGGCGCTTGGCTTCGGCGAGCCACCCGGCGGGGCGATCCGGCAGGAAATCGATGCCGATTTCGTCCCCGTGCCGCCAAAAGCTGGAAACCTGAAGGATTGCCGGGCCCGACAACCCGCGATGGGTGAACAGCGCCGCCTCGCGGAAGGCCGCGCCGCCGCACCGGGCGACGACCGGCGCGGCCACCCCCGAGAGCTCGCGAAACAGCAGGTCTTCGCCGCTCAGCGTCAGCGGCACGAGCGCGGGCCGCGGCTCCACCACCTTAAGCCCGAACTGCCGGGCCAACTCGTAGGCGAACCCGGTCGCCCCCATCTTGGGGATCGAAGGGCCGCCCGTCGCGATCACCAACGCCGATGCGGTGGCGGTTCCGATGGCGGTCTTCACGGTGAACAGGCCATGCGCGTGGCGCACGTCGCTGATCGCCGCGTCGCAAGCGATCTCGACCCCGCCCTTCGCGCATTCCTCCAGCAACATCGCAACGATCTGCTTCGCGGAGCCATCGCAGAACAGCTGCCCGAGCGTCTTTTCATGCCAGGCGATGCCGTAGCTGTCGACGAGCGCGAGGAAGTCGGCGGGCGTATAACGGCTGAGCGCTGACTTCGCGAAATGGGGATTGCGCGAGATGTAGCGGTCCGGCGCGGTGTGGATGTTGGTAAAGTTGCAGCGGCCGCCGCCAGAGATCAGGATCTTCTTGCCCGGCTCGTCCGCGCCCTCGAGCAACAGCACCCGCTTGCCGCGCTGGCCGGCTATCGCGGCGCACATCAACCCCGCGGCGCCGGCCCCGAGCACGATCGCGTCGTAAGTCGCGCGGCCTTCGGGCTCGCGCGGAATGGAGGACAAATCGATGGCGGGCATGGCGGCCCCCTAGCAGGATCGCGCCGGTTCACTCAAGTATGGAGCCGATCAGGCCGAAACGGGATCCTCGCCAGCGGGCGCGAACTGGGAGTTGTAGAGCGCAAAATAGCGTCCCCGCGCCGCCAGCAGCGCGGCGTGACTCCCTTGCTCCACGATCGCGCCGTTCTCCATCACCAGGATCACGTCGGCGTCGCGAATGGTCGACAGGCGGTGGGCGATGACGAAACTCGTCCGATCCGAGCGCAGCGCAGCCATCGCATGCTGCACCAGCACTTCGGTGCGCGTATCGACCGAGCTTGTCGCCTCGTCGAGGATCAGCAGCGCCGGATCGGCCAGGAACGCGCGGGCGATCGTCAGCAACTGCTTCTCGCCGCCGCTGATGTTGCTGCCTTCCTCGTCGATCACCGTGTCGTAGCCGTGGGGCAGCGAATGAACGAAGCGATCGACGTACGTCGCTTCGGCGGCCGCGAGGATATCCGCCTCGCTCGCGTCGGGCCGGCCATAGGCGATATTCTCGCGGATGGTGCCGTGGAACAACCAGGTATCCTGCAGCACCATGCCGATATTGGCACGCAGCTCGCGCCGGGGGACTGCCGCGATATCGACGCCGTCGAGCGTAATGCGCCCGGCATCGAGCTCGTAGAATCGCATGATCAGGTTCACCAGCGTGGTCTTGCCCGCGCCGGTCGGCCCGACGATCGCCACTGTCTGCCCTGGCTCGGCGACAAGTGAGAGGTCGGCGATCAGCGGCTTGGCAGGATCATATGTGAAAGAGGCATGCTCGAACACGACCCGACCCC
>JBDSOM010000206.1:0-5197 GCA_039914785.1 Novosphingobium sp. | reverse complement strand
GGTCATCATACACGATAATCGCGGAAATGTCAGGTTGGTCCCGAAGTCCGATTGCGCGGCAGGGGCCTTCCCCGCTAGATCACCGCCGATGCGCAAGTTCTTCGGGCCCTCTCGTGCGACCGCCAAGCACGGCTTCGCTTTTCGATTTGGCTGGCTCATCGGCCGCGCGATCATCCGGTTCGTCGCGCTGAGCGTGGGCTTCACCCTGCTTTACCGCTTCGTACCGCCGCCGATAACCCTGACCATGATCCTCGACCCCAACGGCTTCGCCAAGGACTGGACCCCGCTCAGCCGGATCGACCGGACGATGGTCGCCGCGGTGATCGCGGGGGAGGACGGCAAGTTCTGTTCGCACCACGGGTTCGACACCAATGCCATCCAGAAGGCGATGGAGCGCAACGCCGGCAATTCCAACGGCAAGCTGCGCGGCGGCTCGACGATCAGCCAGCAGACCGCCAAGAACGTGTTCCTGTGGCAGGGCACCGGCTGGACCCGCTATGCGCGCAAGGGCCTGGAAACGTGGTTCACCGTCCTGATCGAGAACTTGTGGTCCAAGCGCCGGATCATGGAAGTCTACCTCAACGTAGCGGAGACCGGGATCGGCACGTACGGTGTCGAGGCCGGGGCGCAGCGTTATTACCGGCACTCCGCCGCGAAGCTCAGCCAGGTCGAGGCCGCCCGCATCGCCGCCGCCCTGCCCAGCCCGAAGAAGCGGGCCGTCGCCGGCGCCACGGGCTTCACCCTTCGCCACGGCAATTCGATCGCCCGGCGCAGCAACGTGGTCCGCAACAGCGCTTACGATTCCTGCGTGTACGAGTGAGGCCTTGAAGCCCTAGCCCCGTCCGGGGAGAGGGGCCGACATGCTGCCCGAGCCCCTCTCAACGCCGGCTAGACGCTACGCGCCAAGCCCGCGCATCTCTCTCCCCTGAAGGCGCGAGCGCGCGGGGATCACCCGCCCAAATCGGCAGTCACCAGTGTGTAGCTCCCATCGGTTTCGCCGATGCCGAAGCTTTTGATGCGCACCAGCAGCTGCCCGGTGCTGCGCGCGGTGAACGTCAGGCGTTCGGTGCCGGTGGTGCCGGAATCCTGCGCCTTGACCTCGCTGAAGCCCGCGCCGGATCCATTATCGCCGTCGTCGGCTTCGACCGGGTTCGGCAGACCGATGGCGACCACCCCGTCGTACGTCGCGGTCAGTTCCAGGCGGTAGCTGTGCCCGGCGACGACCGGCAGGGCGTAAAGCCTGGCGTCGTTTTCGCCCGACAGCTTGTCGCGCACGGTGGCTCCGGCGCTCAGCCTGGCGGGCGGAGACGGCGGTGGCGGTGCCTTGATCGCCTTCAGGGTCAGCGTGAAGTCCTTGGTTTCGTCGCCCAGCGAATCGACCTGCAGGTAATACGTTCCGGCCATTGGCAGCTTGCGACGAATCACCGGATTCAGCCCTTCGCTGTCGTCGTTGCTGGCGATCTCGGAATACTCGCCCTTGCGGTCCGGGCCGGCGAGGTGGAGGACCGTGTCGTTCTCCGAAGTCGACTTGAGCTCGACCCACTGGCCCGCCGGTGCCGCGAACGAGAAGACTTGGGGCGCGCTCGACGAAACTTTGCCCTCTTCCACTTTGCCGAGGCCGGTCGGCGCGACGCCGCCGCTCGAATGGCCGAGCAGCCGTTCGCGCACCAGGATCTCGCGGGCTTCGGCCGAAGGCGTTACCCCGATCTTGTAGCGCCCCGCGGTGGGGGCAACGAAGCGCAAACGCTGGCCGTCCGGGATCGCCGAGACGCTGCCGCCCTTGGCGAAAACCTCGCCCGCCAGCGGGATCAGCCTCGTTCCGCGCGCATCGCACAAGGCCAGGTCGCGCAGCGGCGCGGCCTTGGTGCCGCTACCCTCGCCGTGCCCATGCTCGTCACCGTCATCGTCGGCCGCATCGCTGGTCGGAGTCGCGGCCGGCGTCAGCGAGGACAGGTCGACGATCACGCCCTGCCCCGCCGCCAGCGTCACCGCGAAGCTGCGTGCCGCGCCGGGATCGACGCGGGCGGTTGTGCCGAGCGTCAACGACCCGGCATCCGAGCCGGCACAGCCCGCGGCTTGGGCGTGCGCCTGCGCTAGCGGCGCCGCGGCGGCGGACAGCAGAAAGGCAACGGCAAGGCGGTGGCGCGTAACGATCATGAATGAAACTCCCTCGAACGATAAGCCTAACGGTGCGCGAACTAGCGCACCACCGCAATCGCGGCTTGGTCGAATTCGACAGGTATGGCATCGGCCGACGATGGGCGCCGGACATCACGATCATAATCATCATCACAGCCCGCCGGCCGCGGGCGGGCACGGCACCGCCTTTGCGGTCGCGGTCGCGCTCAACCTGATTTTCGTCGTCGCCGAAGTCGCCGCCGGCCTGGCCAGCGGCTCGATGGCGCTGCTGGCCGATGCGGGGCACAACTTCGGCGACGTGCTCTCGCTGCTGCTGGCCTGGGGCGCCAGCATCCTGGCGAACCGCCCGCCCAGCGCCCGGTTCACGTATGGCCTCAAAAGCTCCTCGATCCTCGCCGCGATGGCCAATGCCGCGCTGCTGTGGGCCGCGCTTGGCGCGATCCTGATCGAGACGATCCGCCGCTTCGCCGATCCCGCCCCGGTGGCCGGGCTGACGATGACGCTGGTCGCGGCGGTCGGCATCCTGGTCAACGGCCTGTCCGCCATCCTGTTCGCCAAGGGCAGCAAGCACGACCTCAACTTGCGCGCGGCGTTCCAGCACCTGCTGGCCGACGCGGCGGTTTCGGGCGGCGTGGTGATCGCCGGGCTGCTGATCATGGCGACCGGGCTCGACTGGATCGACCCCGTGACCAGCATCATCATCACCGTGGTCATCGCGCTGGGCAGTTGGGGCCTGCTCCGCGATTCGGTGAAGCTCGGCTTGCTCGGCGTTCCCCAGGGGATCGACGAAACCGCCGTCCGTGGCTTCCTGGCCGGACAGCCGGGGGTGAGCGCGGTCCACGATCTCCACATCTGGCCGATGAGCACGACGGAAACCGCGCTGACCGCGCACCTGGTCATTCCACAAGGCCACCCCGGCGACGCCTTCCTGCACCATCTCGCGCATGAGCTGGAGCACGATTTCGGCATCGGCCACGCGACGATCCAGGTCGAGACGGTCCTCGATGCTTGCGCGCTACACGCCGAGCACGTGGTTTAGGCCCCTCCCCGGATCGGGGTGCAACTAGGTCAGCCGCCAGCCCAGCGTCTGCCCGGCGTGGAATGGGACCAGGCTGATCGCCCCGTGCTCCACTTTCGCCGGAACGTCGTGGTCTGCCCGCTCCAGCGTCACCGTGTCCTCGTTCAGCGGCAGCCCGTAGAATCGCGGCCCGTGTTCGGAGGCGAAGCCCTCGAAGTGCGCCAGCGCATCCTCTTCGTCGAAAACGGTCAGATAGCTCTCCAGCGCGTACGGCGCGTTGAAGATGCCCGCGCAGCCGCAGTCCATTTCCTTGCGGTGGATTTCGTGCGGCGCGGTGTCGGTGCCCAGGAAGAATTTTGGCGAGCCCGACGTCGCCGCCTTGCGCAGCGCCAGCCGGTGGCCTTCGCGCTTGGCGACGGGCAGGCAATAGGCATGGGGCCGCAGGCCGCCGGCGAACATCGCGTTGCGGTTGATGTGGAGGTGCTGCGGGGTGACCGTCGCCGCGACGTTAGGCCCGGCCGCTTCAACGAACGCCGCCGCCTCGGCCGTGGTGATATGTTCGAGCACGATCTTGAGCCCGGGGAAATCCGCGACCAACTGGCCCAGCACCCGGTCGATGAACACCGCCTCGCGGTCGAACACGTCGACGGCGGGATCGGTGACTTCACCGTGGACGCACAGCGGCATGCCGGCCTGTTCCATCGCCGCCAGTGCCGGGCGGATGTTCGCGACGTCGGTCACCCCGTGCGCCGAGCCCGTGGTGGCGTGCGCAGGGTAAAGCTTCGCGGCGGTGAACACGCCGTCGCGGTGGCCGCGCGTCAGCATCTCGCCGTCGATCCCGTCGGTCAGGTAGGCGGTCATCAGCGGGGTGAAGCCGGGATAGCCGGCGGCGGTGGCGGCAGCGACGATCTCGCCGTGGTACGCGCGCGCGGCTGCGATCGTGATGATCGGGGGGGAGAGGTTCGGCATCACGATCGCGCGGGCGAACTGCCGGGCGGTGTAGCCGATCACGGCTTCCAGCATCGCGCCACGGCGCAAGTGGACGTGCCAATCGTCGGGCTGGCGAATCGTCAGGGTCTGCTCAGCCATGATTCGCCTTCCGGCTCCCTCTCAAGTTGACAAAGTTGACCAAGTGCACGGTGTCCAGAGCACGGCTTGCGGCCCACCCCGGGCGGGGTGGAAAGCAGGGCTCGATCGGGAAAGCAAGCAGATCATGCCGCCGCCTTGCCATAACCCGCCGATGTAGGACAGCGCCCGGCTGAGCGATTGCCAATGGCCCCGATCGTCCCCACCTTGCGCCGATGACCGCAACCCGCCTGTTCGCCCGCGCCATCATCCGCCTGTCCGCCGAGGACGGAACCGAGGACGTCGGGGAATTCCTCCAGGGCCTCGTCACCAACGACGTCGTCGCCGGACCCTTGCCGGTCTGGACCGCATTGCTGAACCCGCAAGGCAAAGTGCTGTTCGACTTCTTCGTCTGGCCTTCGGGCAAGGACCTGCTGGTCGATTGCGAGGCCGAGGCCGCCGAGGCGCTGGTCAAGCGGCTGTCGATCTATCGCCTGCGCCGCAAGATCGCGATTCGCATCGACCCTGGCGTCGCGGTCCACTGGCGCAGCCACACCGGCGACGGCGCCGCGTCCGACCCCCGGTTCGACGCGCTGGGCGAACGCTGGGTCGCGCCGGTCGAGGACAGCGACGAAAGCGCCGACGACGAATGGCGCGCCCACCGGCTGAAGCTGGGTGTTGCCGAAGGCCGCGCCGAACTCGGCGACGGCCAGACGCTCTGGCTCGAATGCAACGCCGCCGAGCTGAACGGGGTGAGCTTCACCAAGGGCTGCTATGTCGGCCAGGAAAACACCGCGCGGATGAACTGGCGGCAGAAGATCAATCGCCGCCTGGTGGTGGTCCGGTTCGCGTCGTCCGATCCGGCACGGCAACGCGCGGCCTATCCCGAGCTGGACCTGGCGGTAGATCACTTGCGCGTCGAGGATATCGCCGCCGAGCAGCGCCCCGTGTGGCTGCCTGCAGTGTCGCTGGACC
>JBDSOM010000149.1:0-8667 GCA_039914785.1 Novosphingobium sp. | reverse complement strand
GCGCAGTCCTTGACCCACACGTCATAGATCGGATGCTCGACCGCGTTGAGCGACGGTGAGTTCTTGAAAAGCCAGCCAGAAAACACTTTTCGCCACAGCAGCGGATCGCCGCTTTTGGCGCGCTCCTCGACGAACACCAGCACGAACGCGGCCGTCTCTGCAGGGCGTTCCCACGGCAGCGTGCGCTCACATGTCGCCAGCTTGACCACGACATTCCCGACCCGCCGCGATTCGCCGGTTTTCAGCTTGATCTCGGTGATCAAGTCATTGCGTTTGTTGAGCAATGCGACCGTTCCGACGCGGTCCTTCACCGGTGTCCCGAAGTCGCTTTCGATCTTCGTGACATTCGAATTGGTGTTACCCGCCACATCCTTCGGAACATCAGTCGCCGCCGGCCCCGGCGCGTCCGGTTCCTGGCTGCAACCCGCCAATACGAGCACCGGCAGAAGCCAAAAGTGCGCCCGCGCCCTCATCGATCAGGCGTCCGGGGACCAGGCTTCGTAATCGCCCGTCGCCCGCGCCCGCTGGCCGCCGCGCTCCAGCGATCCTTGGGGGCGGTACGCTGCGGCGGTGCCGGTGGCGTTCGGGGTGTAATCGACCTCGAAAATCCGCGCCGGCGGCAGGTAGCTTTCGGGCACCCCATCGAACGTGCCGTGCAGCCAACCGTGCCATTCCGGAGGAACCCGGCTGGCGTCGTTGGCGCCCGAATAGATCACCCAGCGGCGGTCTTGCCCCGCGAATGGCCCGCCCGCAGCCTGCTTTTTCTTGCCGCGGAAGTAACGGTTGCCTTGCGCGTCGGTGCCGACATGCTCGCCCGTAAGGCCGCTGTTCAGCAAGGTACCGATGGTGGCGCCGTCCCACCAGGTGAAGATCTTGGAGAGGATTCCCATGCCCCGCGCGTTAGCCGCAGACCTCGGGTCAGCGCAAGGCCAGTCCGCTCGTGCCAGGCCGGTTACCATTCCACCTTGTCGCCGGGAACAATGCCCAACTGCGTCGCCCTCCCGCTGTTGAGCTCCAGGACCGCCGCGGTCACCCCGGCTGCAGGAATCGGCGCCAGCGAATAAGGCGTCGCGTTGGCGGCGATATTGAGGATGCGGCCATCGGGACCGATGAACACGATGTCGAGCGGGAGCACGGTGTTCTTCATCCAGAACGCGACATCCGGACGCGCCGGATTGAACGGGAAGATCATGCCCTCGTCAGCGCCCATCGCGGTACGGAACATCAGCCCGCGCTCCTGCTGCGCGCCGGTCTGGGCGACTTCGACGCGAAAGCGCAGAACGCGAGTGCCGCGGTGGACCTTCAGCGGGATCACCCGTAGCCCGGATTCGCGATGGACTGCGGATTGCGCCGAAGGCGCTGCCTGTGCCCCCTCGTTCGGCTGAGCCGAGCACGCGGCCAGGACAGCCGCCAAGCCGATCAGGCACCGTTGAAACCGCATAAATTGCTCCTTAAACCGTCCCCAGCCGTCCTGCTTATGCGCCTTCGTCGAGCGCCGCCCATTCTTCAAGCGCGGAAACGTCGTGAGCATTGACGATTTGGCGCACGCTGTCGAGCGGATGCCCCGCGCGCAGCATTTTCGCTATTTGCTTTTCGCGCAAGGCACGATCGCCAACCCCCGTGCCAAACGGCCCGAACCCGCGCCTCCTGGCCAGCGCGAGCGCGGCCTGGCGTTGCTCAATGGTGGTGCCGCCCGCTTCTTCGCGCAAGCTCTTCCCGATCCCCGCCGCGCCGAGCGCCTGGTCGATCCGGCGCCCGCCATAGCCGCGCCGCAAGAGGCCGCCCGCCTTGGCGATGGCGAAGGCGCGATCATCGACATAGCCTGCCGCAACGAGCCGCTCGACCAGTGGGGCCAGCGCAGGCGCCTCCGCGTCGTCCCAGCCCCGCTCGCGCAGCTTGCGCCGCAGATAGTCCTCCAGCTTCCCCGCGCTCGTTGCAAAACGCGCCACATATGCCAGCGCGAGCTCCTCCAGACGCCGCGGATCGAGCGGCTTCGGGACGCGCTTGGGGGAGAATTGGGGCATCGGCCATATTCGTGCCACAGTCCGCCGCGATTTGGGAGCCCCGCAGTGAACGCATAGATTTCAATCAGAGCCATGGTTTCGCGGCTCCGACTGAGTAAGGCCACGATTAAGAAGAGCCATGTTCGGTTCAGGTTACGCCGGCAAACGGCGCGCCACAATAATGACGGGTATTCGCACATGACCGACACCGCCGTTCTCGAGCCGCAGGACAAGACCATCGCCCTGATTCCAACTCCGAACGAAGACGATCATCCGCGCCGGTTCGCCGATTTCGCCACGTTCGGCGAGGCGCTGGACTATGCCGCCAAAGGTCTCCGCGGGCTCAACTTCCACGATCCGCGCGGCGCGCTCGTGCGCCCCTACCCCTTCAGCGAACTGCGCGACGACGCGCTGGCGATGGCGCGACGCCTGATCGCCCACGGTATCCGTCCGGGAGACCGGGTCGCGCTCGTCGCCGAGACCGGAGCCGAGTTCGCCGCGCTGTTCTGCGGCGCAGTCTATGCCGGGGCGTGGCCAGTCCCGCTACCGCTGCCGACCAGTTTCGGGGCCAAAGAGAGCTATATCGACCAGCTTGCGGTCCAACTCGCCAGCTCCGACCCGTGCATTCTGTTCTATCCCGCAGAGATCGCCGCGATGGCGGGCGCTGCCGCCGAGCGCCAGGGCTGTGCTGGCGTCGATTGGGAAACCTTCGCGAAAGGCGACGCGCCCGATTGCGTCTTGCCCGAAGCCCGGACCGACGACATCTGCTATCTCCAGTACTCCAGCGGCTCGACCCGCTTTCCGCACGGCGTCGCGGTGACCCATGCCTCGCTGCTCAACAACCTCGCGGCGCATAGCCACGGGATGCAGATCGGGCAAAACGACCGCTGCGTGTCCTGGTTGCCATGGTATCACGACATGGGCCTGGTTGGCTGTTTCCTGGGCCTGATCGCCAATCAGATTTCGGGCGATTACCTGAAGACCGAGGATTTCGCTCGCCGCCCGCTCGCCTGGCTCGACCTGGTCAGCCGTAATCCAGGCAATTCGATCAGCTTTTCGCCGACTTTCG
Source organism: Novosphingobium sp. (assembly GCA_039914785.1). Classification (GTDB taxonomy): domain Bacteria; phylum Pseudomonadota; class Alphaproteobacteria; order Sphingomonadales; family Sphingomonadaceae; genus Novosphingobium. Next base: position 5,595 of record JBDSOM010000149.1, on the reverse strand, counting down.
GCTACGATATCTGCGCCCGCCGCATTTCTAGCCAGACCAACGTCGCCGAACGCTTCGACCTGACGCGCTGGCGCCTGGCGGGCAACGGCGCGGACATGATCCGCCCCGACGTGATGCAGGGCTTCGTCAACGCCTTCGCCGACGCCGGCTTCCGCGCCGATGCATTCCTGCCAAGCTACGGCCTGGCCGAGGCCACCCTCGCCGTCACGTTGATGCCGCCGGGCGAAGGCATCCACATCGAGCTGGTCGAGGAAGAGCGCCTGTCCGGCACCCCCCGCGACCTGTCGCGGCCCGCCCGCTACCGCGCCATCGTCAACTGCGGCAAGGCCGTACGCGATATGGCGATCGAGATTCGCGGTGAGCACGGCCACGCGCTCCCCGATCATCACATCGGCAAGGTCTGGTGCAAAGGCCCCAGCGTCATGCACTCCTACTTCCGAGATCCGGAATCGACCGAGGCCTGCCTGGTCGACGGCTGGCTCGACACCGGCGACATGGGCTACATGGTCGACGGCTATCTGTTCATCGTGGGCCGCGCCAAGGACATGATTATCATCAACGGCAAAAACCACTGGCCCCAGGACATTGAATGGGCCGTGGAGCAGTTGCCGGGCTTCCATCAAGGCGACATCGCCGCTTTCTCGGTCGAGACCGAGACCGGGGAAGAAGTTCCCGCCGTGCTCGTCCATTGCCGGGTCAGCGACCCTGCCGAACGGCGCAAGCTGCACGAACAAATCCGCGAAAAGGTCCGGTCCATCACGGGCATGAACTGCGTGGTCGAGCTGGTCCCGCCCCGCACATTGCCGCGCACGAGCTCCGGCAAGCTGAGCCGTGCCAAAGCGCGCACGCTCTACCTTGAGGGCCAAATCCAGCCTTACAGCCTGGCTGCCTAGTTCTTATTTCACGATGACTGGAAGGAACGCGCCGCTTGCCGGCGCGTTTCTATTTGGTTCCTGTCGTCGCCTCGTCGGCCACTTGTGCTTGATGTTCCCTCGACAGAGGGTCGCAGGCGGGCGGGCCGGGTAACCGGTCCGTCCGTTGCGCATCAGGCGCCCGCCGGCACCGAGTCTGCCCTGCCTGGCTCGACCCTGCATCTGCGAACTGCGGATATCGCGGCAGGGTGAGGATAAGCACACCGCTGATCAGCGAGCCCACCACCCCCATCATCAGAAACGGCGTGTAAACGCCAGTCGCATCGCGAATCGGTACGGCCAGAAGCGGCCCCAGAACGAAAAGCCCACGAACGCCGCGAGAACCACTACCTAGCCGCGCTGCCACTCTTGCGCCGGCGTCATCTTCGGTACGGCCATCCTGATCCCTTCAACGGCGCTTGCGGCCAGATTTCGGCCGGAAGTAGCGCAAGCCCCCAAGTTGTCCAGAGCGCTTGCGAGACGTGTCCTATCCAACTAATACAGTTGCCGTCGCGGCCGCGATCACCCATGTTGGGCGCCACCGACGCAGCGAGGAACGACCAGCCGATGGCCAGCACGCTCACCCAGACCGCCGAGCAGACCCCGACGATCCAACTAACCCCGCCCGATCCGGTGCCTTTGGTCACCCCCGCGCAGGCCGCGGGGCTCGTCCCGGTTTCAGATCAAGCCAAGTCCGCGCTCGACGCCAAAGTTGATGCTTACATCACCGATCTGGTCGCGCAGGATGTCAACTCGCCCGAGTTCGGCAAGCGCATCGATCAGTTGACCAACATGGGCCGCAAGGAGATCACCGCGGCGGCAGGGATGTCGAACCGCTTCCTCGATCGGCCGGTGCGAGCGATGGATAAGGACAGCGGCGTCGGTACGAACCTGGCCGAACTGCGCCGAGTGGTCGAGACGCTCGATCCGGGCAAGCGGGGCAAGCTCTCTACCGGGCGCAAAATCCTCGGCTTCATCCCCTTTGGCAACAGCATGAAGCGCTACTTCAACTCGTACCAATCGGCGCAAGGCCACATCCAGTCGGTCCTCGGTCACCTCGCCTCGGGCAAGGATGAGCTGCTGATGGACAACGCCGCGATCGACGTCGAACGCGCCAAGCTGTGGGAAGCGATGGGCCAGCTCGAGCAAATGATCCACATCTCGAAGACACTCGACACCAAGCTGGAAGAAAAAGCCGCCGAACTCGACGCGAGCGATCCGGCCAAGGCCCGCGCGCTGCGCGAAAGCGCGCTGTTCTACACCCGCCAGCGCACCCAGGATCTGCTCACCCAGATGGCGGTATCGGTCCAGGGTTATCTCGCGCTCGACCTGGTCAAAAAGAACAACGTCGAGCTGGTGAAAGGCGTCGACCGCGCCAGCACCACCACGGTTGGCGCGCTGCGCACCGCGGTTACGGTGGCCGAGGCGATGACCAACCAGCGCCTGGTCCTTGAACAGATCACCGCGCTCAACAAGACCACCGCCGATATCATCGATTCGACCGGTGCCCTCCTGCGCGACCAGACCGCCAAGATCCACGAGCAGGCGGCATCCTCGACCATCCCGCTGGAGACGCTCCAGCGCGCATTCCAGAACATCTACGACACGATGGACAGCATCGACACCTTCAAGGTGAAGGCGCTCGGCGCGATGAAGCAGACGGTCGATACGCTGTCGAACGAGGTCGAGAAGTCCAAGGGCTACATCGCCAGGGCCGAAGGGGCGACGCAGACCAAGGGCGAAGTCGCGGAAAGCCCGCTGTTGAGCCTTGCTGGCTGATGGCCGCGTGAACGAGTCCGACCGCATCCTCGGCGAAGCCAGCAACTCCCTGACGGCCCAGCGCGCCGGAGGACGCCGCGTGCAGCCGATCGGCAAGCGCTCTGCCGAGCGGCGGCGGCTGCATGCCATGCGCAAGGCGGTGCGGATCGCGCTGGCGGTGGCGGCGGTCGCGGTCGTAACGATCGGCGCCGGGCTCGTGCTCGACGGAATCGGCTTTATCGGACTGTTCCTGGCCGTGCTGGCGACCATCGCGGCGGTGTTCGTGTTTGCGACCTGGCCACGGTTCCGCGTTCCGGTGCAAGGCCAGCTCAATCGCGGTGACGTCAAGACGCTGGTCGGCAATACCGAGCTTTGGCTCGAAAGCCGCCGCCCGGCCCTGCCCGCGCCCGCTGTCGCGATCGTCGACCGCATCGGCGGCCAACTCGATGTTCTTGGGGTGCAGTTGGAAGGTCTTGACGACAAGCGTCCCGAGGCCGTCGAGATCCGCCGGCTGATTGGCGAGAGCCTGCCGGACATCGTCTCGACTTACAGCCGCATCCCCGCGCACCTTCGCGCCCAACGCCAGGCCGGCAGCTCACCCGACGAGCAACTGTCCGAAAGCCTCGGCCGGATCAGCGGCGAGATCGAGCAGATCACCCGCGATCTCGCCGCCGGCGAGATCGACGGCTTGGCCGTGCGCACGCGTTACCTGGGCTACAAATATGGCGAAGGGCCGGACGCTTCGCCGCTGGGGTAATGCTCAGGCAAAGGCGTCGGCGGCTTCCTCGGCGACGAACACCGGAACCGGCGGCAAGCTGATCATCAGCAACCCGCACAGGACGGAGCCGATCGTTCCTGCGATCAGGAATGGGCCGTAGCCGCCCAGCGTATCGTACGTGTATCCGGCCAGAAACGGGCCCAGGCCAGAGGCCAGCGCCATCAGCGCCGCCATGATCCCGTAGAGGAACCCGAAGCTTTTCATCCCGGCATAGCTGGCGGTCATATAGCCAGTGATCTGCGTCTTGGTGCCAAACGCGTAGCCGTTCACGATCATCGCGACGATGATCATCGCTTCCGACCTGAGTCCATCGATCAGCAGTGCGAATGCAAACCCGCAAGCGCCCAAAGTAAGGCCGCCGATCCAGTTCGGGCGATACCGGTCGAGCAGGAGCCCGGTCACCAGCTTTCCGGCGATCCCTGCGACCCCGGTCAGGCTGAGCAGCCAGGCTGCCCGGGTGCGCGATACGCCGGCTTCGGTCAGGATCGGGAACAGGTGGACGGAGAGCCCCATCGTCAGCAGCATGATGACGAAGTTGGAAAACGCCAGCCGCCACAGCGCGCTGTTGAGCAGACCCTCGCGCCGCGTGAGCCCGGGCAGAATGGCTTCGGCCTCGACCGGTGCGCCGGCAGCTTTGCGCTCGAGCTTGCGGTCGTGAATGTCGAAAAAGAACAGGAAACACAGCACGAAAGTGATGCTACCCCAGCCGACTCCCAGCCACACGAAGGCCATGCGCCAGCCCATCTCGACAATCAGCCAGTTGCCAAGCGGCGGGACGACGATCGAGGTCACCGCGGTGCCCGCCAGCACCAGCCCCAGCGCCAGGCCGCGCGACTGCGTGAACACGCCGACGACGGCTGCGGTCCACGCGGTGGACTTGATCGACACAGCGACGAGGCCGAACACGAACCACAACAAGTACCACTGCCACGGCGTGCCGGTGATCGTGCTGAACGCGCTGATGGAGCCGATCGTCAGGATCAGGCCCGGCAAGACCAGGCGGCGCGTGCCGTAGCGATCGACCATCATCCCGAAAAACGGTCCGAGGAGGGCGGTGGTGATCGTCGCGATCGACGGCCCAGCCGAAAGCGTGGTCTTGTTCCAGCCGAACTCCGCGCCGAGCGGCCCCATGAACAGGCCCACCGCCGCCAACATGATCGAGAAGAACGAGAACCCTACCGACGCAGCCAGGACCAGCAGCCAGTTCTCGCCCCATTCGTACAGCGCGGTTTTTCGTGCGGTATCGACCAAGTCGCCTCTCCCATGGCGGTTAACCTTCAGCGACTAGCGGCTTGCCGCCGGTTGTCCAGCAGCCACATCAACCGACGCGTGCGGCGATCAAGCTGTCTACGACCGTGGGATCCGCCAGCGTGGACGTATCGCCCAGCGTGCCGACGTCGCCCTCGGCGATCTTGCGCAGGATCCGGCGCATAATCTTGCCCGAGCGGGTCTTGGGCAAAGCTGGCGCGAACTGGATCGCGTCGGGCGTGGCGATCGGCCCTATTTCGGCGCGCACCCATTTGACCAGTTCGGCCCGCAGCGCCTCGTCCGCCTCCACGTGGACGTTGGGGGTGACGTAAGCATAAATGCCCTGGCCCTTGATATCGTGGGGAAAACCGACGACCGCGGCTTCGGCGACCTTAGGGTGGGCGACGAGCGCGCTTTCGATTTCCGCGGTGCCCATCCGGTGGCCGGAAACGTTGATCACATCGTCGACCCGGCCGGTGATCCAGTAATAGCCGTCCTCGTCGCGGCGGCAGCCATCGCCCGTGAAATACTTGCCGGGGTAAGTGGTGAAGTAGGTCTGGAAGAACCGTTCGTGATCGCCCCAGACGGTGCGCATCTGGCCCGGCCAGCTTTGCGCGATGCACAAGTTGCCCTCGGCCGCACCTTCCAGCACCGCGCCCTCGCCGTCGACGAGTTGGGGCACGACGCCGAACATCGGGAGCGAAGCCGACCCCGGTTTCATCGCGATCGCGCCGGGCATTCCGGTGATCATCGCGGCGCCGGTTTCGGTTTGCCACCAGGTGTCGACGATTTCGCAGCGCCCCTCGCCGACGACGCGGTGATACCATTCCCACGCCTCGGGATTGATCGGCTCGCCGACCGTGCCGAGCAGGCGGATCTGGCTGCGATCGTGCGCCTGCA
>JBDSOM010000170.1:0-9791 GCA_039914785.1 Novosphingobium sp. | reverse complement strand
TTGAAACGGAAGGGGTTTAAATGCCGATCGGCGACCAGATTACCGCGAACTTGCCATATTTGCGCCGCTACGCGCGGGCCCTCACCGGTTCGCAGTCCAGCGGGGATACTTTCGTGCGAGCGACGCTCGAAGCAGCGCTCGCCGACAGCGACTTGCGGGCCAGCCTCACCGACGGCCGCGTGCCGCTGTACCGCGCATTCACGCAGCTATGGAACAGCGCCTCGCTTGAAGTCGTGGGCGCCGGCCATGCCGAAGGCATCCACGAAGCCGCCGCGCAGGAACGCCTCGCTCACGTCACTCCGCCCAATCGCCAGGCCCTGCTCCTGACGACGATCGAGGAATTCTCGATCGAAGAGGCCGCCGAGATCATGATCGTTTCGGCCGATGAAGTCGCCGAGCTCGCCAGCGAGGCGATCAGCGAGATCGAGCGTGATTCGGCGACCGGGGTGCTGATCATCGAGGACGAGCCGCTGATCTCGATGCAGCTCGAAGATATCGTCCGCGCCCTCGGCCATGACGTCGTCGGCACCGCCGCGACCCGGACCCAGGCGCAGCAGGTCATCGCCGAACAGCGCCCCGGCCTCGTCCTGGCCGACATCCAGCTCGCCGACGGCAGCTCGGGCCTCGACGCGGTCGACGATATCCTCGCGTTCGGCGACCTTCCGGTCGTTTTCATCACCGCGTTCCCGGAGCGTCTGCTCACGGGCGACCGGCCCGAGCCGACCTACCTCGTCACCAAACCGTTCCAGGAAGCTTCGGTCCGCGCGGCGATCAGCCAGGCGCTGTTCTTCGGATCGAGCCGCCCGGTCGCCTGACTTTGCTGAGAGGGTCTCGGAGAAGATAACAGCGGCGCCGGTCCTGCGGGAACGGCGCCGTTTTCGTTGGGGCTTACGCCTGCCGCGACGCGCGCATCTGGAACGCGACGGGCTTGCGCACCGGGACGATCATCACGCAGACCACGCCCTCGCTCTCGAAGCGAAGATCGACCGGGCGGCCCAGCTCGTGCGCGACGATCTTTTCAATCAGTTCGGTCCCGAAGCCGCGGGAGCGTTGCTCCGCCACGGGCGGCCCGCCGCGCTCGCTCCACTCGATCCGGGCGAGTTCCGACGAGATCATCGTCCACTGAACGTGCAAGCGTCCCGTAATCACGCTGAGCGCACCGTACTTGGCGGCGTTGGTGGCCAGTTCGTGGATCGCCAGCCCCAGCGACAGCGCATCGTTCGGAGCCAGCTCGACATCGGGGCCGCGCAGCGCGATCTCGTGATCGGCGCCTTGGGTGTAAGGCGCGAGTTCCACCGCGACGAGGTCGCGGATCAGTGTCGTGCCCCATTCCGATTGGGTGAGCAGGTCGTGCGTTGCCGACAGCGCGCGGATCCGTCCGTTGAGGCTGTTGGCGAACGTCTCGACATCGCCCGTGCGCCGCCGCGTCAGGGAGATGATCGAGAGCACGTTGGCCAAAGTGTTCTTGACCCGGTGGTTGAGCTCGCGGGTCAGGGAGTTGCGGATCGAGGCCTGTTCCCGGAACCACAACAGCGCCGCGCGGTCTTCCATGGTCTTGCGGCTCACGAATGTTGCCAGCAGCGTCAGCAATGCCGCGACCAGCAGGCCGAACAGCAGGGTCAGGATCGACATGGTCGATAGCGTCGCCTGCCGCGTCGGCCTGATGGCGATGGTGTACTGGTGTCCGGCGACGGCGAACAGCAACGTATGGGCCCTGCGTGCGTTTATCTCCCCGACCTGGGCGAGCAGCGCGTCGGCTCCGACCGGACCGTCGTACAGCGCGATGCCGTAACCCTCGGCCCCTTGCTCGCGCGCGACCTCGTGCAGCAGCGCGGTGGCATTGAACGGACTGGCGAGCAGGCCTTTCAGGCGCGAGCGATCACCGCCGGCATAGACCGGCATGTAGATGATGAACCCGGCGCGAGCGGCGCGATCTCCGGTCTGGACCAGCGTGACCTTGCCCGTCGCCGCCGGTTGCCCCGAGACGATGGCCAGCTGGATCGCCGCGCGGCGCGCCGGCTCGCTGAACATGTCGAAGCCCAGCGCCGGCTCGTTGCGCGGTGCCAGCGGCTCGAGATAAGATATCGGCACCGCGAACGGCTCGGTCGCGGCGGGGCGGGGATGAACGGCGTAGGCGGGCTCTCCCTCGGCGCGGCGGGTGCGCTCGAATTCCGCGATCTCATCCGGCGCGACGCGCGGCGACCACGAAATTCCTTCGCTCCCGCCTTCACTGTCGCGGATGCGGTACTGCAGGGCAAAGTCGCGGAAATCGGTTTTGGTGGTGTTCGGCTGGGTCGACAGGATGATCGCGCCGGCCCGCAGATAAGCGGAATAGCCGTTGACGCGCCGGCCCAGGCTGGCCGCGATAGAGCCCGCCGCCTCCTTGGTCAGGGCGCGGGCGCGATCGTACTCCGCGCGCTCGATCGCGAAGACCGCGAGCACGGTGACCGCCAGGGTCAACACGAAAACCGCTATCGGCACCCCGCGGGGAAAACGTTCAAACCAACGCTGGGATCGTATCCGCGCTTCGACAATTCGCTCCACAGTTATCCTTGATTAGGCCTGCCCATACGTCGCCAGTGCCGTTCGCGACAAGATGGGAACAACATGACATGGAAATCGTTCCTCGTTAAATCCGCGCGTGTATCAAGCGGGTACGGACGTTTCCAGGCACGGGGTCAATCAAGATGACGCGTATTCCGGCTCGGCAGGGGGGTTAAGCGAACCGACATGGCGGATAGCAAGAATGATGGGGGCGCCAAACCGGCGAAATCCCAAGAAGGTCATATGAACTCCGGACTAAACCCACCACAGCGCAGCCGCCCCGCCCCCCAGCCCGAATGGGCAACCGGACTGAAGCGGCTGTACAATTCCGTCGTGGAAGAGCCCCTGCCCGACAGCTTCGCGGACCTGATCGCCAAGCTGGACGACAGCGATTCATGAGCGAGGCAAGCGACCGCAGCCAGTTCAAGCGCGAGATGCTGAACGTGGTTCCGCACTTGCGCGCGTTCGCGCGCGGCCTTTGCGGCCGAGCCGATTTCGCCGACGACCTCGTCCAGGAAACTCTGCTCAAGGCCTGGGCGGCACAAGCCCGGTTCGAACCCGGCACGAGCATGCGGGCGTGGACGTTCGTGATCCTGCGCAACGTTTATCTGTCCGAACTGCGGCGCAATCGCTTCCGCGGCGAATACGACGAGACCCAGGCCGAGCGCATCCTGGTCGCGCCGGCAGGACAGGAAGGCCCGCTGCACCTGGGTGATCTCCACCGCGCATTGCTCACGCTGCCGCCAGAGCGCCGCGAGGCCCTGCTGCTCGTGGGCGCCGGTGGGTTCAGCTATGAAGAAGCGGCGGATATCTGCGGCTGCGCGGTCGGCACGATCAAGAGCCGCGTCGGCCGCGCGCGCGCTGCGCTCGCCGCGATGATCGAGAACGGTACACTGCCCAAGCGCTCGGGCACCGACGGGGTCGCGCATGCCGAGATCTTGAAGGGCCTGGCCGACGCGCAGCAATCGAAGGACTGAGCGCCCGGCACACCTCCCGCCAAACCACACGACCGCGCGATGATATCGGGCGCACTTGATCGCGGACGGTCGGAGGATCACAAGAGTGCAACCCTCTAGCGCTGGCGAGCCGATGTCCGAAGCCGATCCCGTTGCCCAGCCCCATTTTGAGGACCAGCCCCATTCTGCGGACCGGCCCCATTCTGAGGAACAGCCTGGCCCCGCCGAATCCTCGGCCGCTTCGCTCAAGCCGGAGATGAGGCGGATGGCCGCGGAAGAGCTGCGGCTCGTCTCGGTCCTGGTGGTGATCATGGGCGTCGGGCTGATGATGGCCCTGCCGTTCGTGCTTTCGGCCGCCCAGGTCGTGTTCCTCCCCCTGGTCAGCGCCGCGATCCTGTCGGTCGTGGTCTCGCCGATCGCCGACCAGCTCAACCGCGTCGGCTTTCCCAACGTGCTGTCGGCCTTCATCGCGGTGATCGCGCTGATCGGCCTCGTCGTGCTCGCGCTGCTGCTAATCCTCCAGCCGGCCAACGACATGCTCGAGCGGTTTCCAGCGATGGTCGCCAAAGTGACCGAGCAGTTCTCGCAAGTCCGCAGCAATTTCGACTGGGTCAACGACATCAACCGCCTGCTCGGGCGGCTCGCCGGGCGCCAGCCGGTGCGCGAGGTGGTGGTGGCGACGCCGACGATGCTCGAGCAAGTGGCCATCGCCACGCCAAGCGTGGTGATCGAAGTGATCCTGACGCTGCTGATGACCTTTTTCATGATCTCCGCGCGCGGCCGCCTGCGCAAGCGCCTGATCCATGACCGCGCCTCGCTCTACCGCAATCGGCGGGCGGCGCGGATCGTGCGCGACGTGCAGGACCGCGTCGGTTCGTACATCCTGACCGTCGCGGTGATCAACGTCGGGATGGGCGTCGTCGTCGCTTTCGGCGCATGGGCGCTCGGGCTCGAAGCGCCGATCATGTGGGGCGGTCTCGCCGCGCTGCTCAATTTCCTGCCGTACATCGGCCCGGTGACGATGATTGCCGCGCTCGCCCTGTTTGGTATCGGCACGAGCGACACGATCCTGGCCGGCCTGATCCCGCCCGCCGCCTACCTCGCGCTCCACGCGACCGAGGCGAACGTGTTCACCCCATCGGTGCTGGGCGTGCGCTTCACCCTCAACCCAGTGCTGATCCTGCTGTTCATCAGCCTGTTCACCTGGATCTGGGGCGTCGTCGGCGCGCTGCTTTCGGTCCCGATCCTGATTACGCTGGCCGCGCTGATCGAGCACGTCGGCCGCCCCAACCTGATCGGCTTCCTGTTCGGCGAGCCCCTGTTCACCGGCGCACTAGGCGTGCGAAAGGACGCTGGGTAGCCCTGGCCCGGATGCCTGGTCCGGACGGGTCTTCCGGCGATCCCCACGCTTGATCGCCCCGGCAACCGAACTATACAACCGCCTGCGAGGCCACGTCCTCCCCTGCTTGCAGGCATAAGTCCGGGACGGCCTGGCGGCTATCAAGAGGATCATGTCGTGGCCTGGGTCTATCTGGCAATCGCCGGCGTTCTCGAAGTCGTGTGGGCATACGCGATGAAGCTGTCGGACGGCTTCACCAAACCTGTCGCTTCAGCAGCGACGCTCGTGGCGATGATCGCCAGCTTTGGGCTGCTGTCGTACGCGATGCGGACCCTCCCGCTTGGCACCGCCTACACGATCTGGACCGGCATTGGCGCAGTGGGCGCGTTCATCCTGGGGATCGCCGTGCTGGGCGAGGAGGCCAACGCCATGCGCATTGCCGCAGCCGTCCTTATCGTCAGCGGCCTCGTCCTGATGAAGGTGTCGTCGCCGGCTTAGAACCGTGCTTCAGTGTAGCTGAATGCGCTGCGCTGCCAGCCCCCCGGGCCGCATCATCGGCAGGGGATCAGAGCGGTTAGAGCCGGCCGGGTCCCGGCGTGGCCACGATGACGATTTCCGTCCGCGCCCGTGCCCGGTCCGCCAAAACGCCGAACAGCACAGCGCGCGGCCTCGACCACCAACGGCGGGTTCGAACGAGGGCGCGGTAGTCGTCTGTCGGCAAGGAATTCTCCACGGCTGTGCCGTGAATGCCCTGCGGCCGAATGTCCGGCTAGAATGGTTTTGCCGTGCATGCCCATAGATCAGCCCTATGAGCCGATCGCGCACGCATACATCATGGGCACCGCATCAATTCATCCGAACCGGAGCAGACACTTTGTAAATAATAATGCCTGTTTAAGAATCGATCGATATTCGTGCCGGCGAGGTTCGCGGGCAGGGGTGCCAAAGATGATGAAGAAGCATGACTGGCTCGGCCCCAGTATAATTTTGACGGCCGCGCCAGGCGCGGCGGTACTGCTGGCTATTCCCGATCACGGCGTGCTTTGGGCCGCGATGACGATCTACCCCGCGTGGATAGCTGCGGCGGCGATCATTGCCAGCGTGTGCCTGTTCGTACGGATGGTCCGCCTGGGAGTAACCCGGCCAGCCCTCGAATTGCAGCGAATGATTGTCGATGACCGCGACAAGCTGGCATTGTCCGCGGTGATTATCCTGCTCGCCGGCCTCAACATGATCGCGTTCATGTGGATCAAGCCGCTGTTGAACTACCTCGTGCCGTTTCAGGCTGGCCCCTGGCTCGCCAATATCGACCGGGTCCTGTTCCTGGGACATGATCCGTGGACCTTGCTCACCTGGCTCAATTTCCCCGCCGCCGGCCTCATCTATCATCCAGCGTGGTTGGTGGTGATTATTCTGGCGCTGCTGATGGTGGCCTGGGCGCCGGCTTCGCCAAAGAAATCGGCGATGCTGCTGACCTATTTCGTGCTGTGGTCTCTGATCGGGCCGGCGATCCATTCGCTGTTGCCCGCGGCAGGGCCGCTCTTTTTTGAGCGGCTGGGTAACGGTCCGCGCTTTGCAGGGCTGCACCAATGGCCCGAAACCCGGCAGGTCGCCGACTACCTATGGGCGACTACTCCAACCGCGAGTTCGGCACCGGCAGCGGGATTTCGGCGATGCCGTCACTCCACGTCGCCACGGCCACTTGGGCGGCGATGGCAATTGGTGCCTTCGCCCGCGAGCTCGCAATTCCGGCGACAATTTTCGCGGTGATGATTTTCCTGATGTCGATCGCGCTGGGGTGGCACTTTGCCCTGGACGGAGTCATTGGCGCGATCTGCGCGGTCGGATGCTATCGTGCTCTGCTGGCATGGTTCGACCGGGTACCGGTACAGGTGCCCCAAGCCGAAGCGGAAATTGAGCCCGCGCCCTCCCGATCACTGCAGCTGCAATAGCTAAGGTCAGGCCGATTAAGCCTAAGGCGTCTGGGGCGCGCTGACCGGGATCGCCACCCGGCGGGCGGTGAGGACGCGGACGGGCGGGTCGAGCATCTGCCCTTTCATCACCCCTTGCCCCAACGTCGCCGAGCGCGGGGCGTCCCAAATGGCACGGGCGACCTCCAGTCCGCTGACGACATAGCCGAACACGGCATACCCGGCCCTGGTCTCGGGACTGGCCGAGGCCGGATCAGCGTCGAGGCCCGGCATGTCGGACAGCAGGATCGAGAAATCCGCCGCCGCCGTGCCCGGCGCGTTGCGCGCCATCGACAGCGCACCGACCTTGTGGAGCAGGCCGGTAGTGCTGGTCGGCTCGTGCGCGATCGGCGGCAACAGCCGGCGCGGATCGCGCTGGCCGGCCTGGACCAGACCGTTGGGCTGCGCGCCCCAGGCCAGGTGCATCGCCCGGTAGAACGTGATCCCGTCGAACCGCCGCTGATCGACATAGCGGACGAAGTTGGCGGCAGTGACGGGTGCGTGCCTGGCGTCGATATCGACAGTGATCACGCCTTTCTCCGTCGTCAGCGCGACCCGGACGATGTCGGGCAACGGCGGCGCGCGCTTTGGCGCGGGCGCGGCAGCGCCAAGCGCGAGCAGGACGGGGATGGCGAGCAGGGCGAATCGGCGTTGCATGCGCCATCATGACGCCCCGGGGCCCGCGCCGCCAGATCTGTGGCCAACGGACCATACACAACAATATTTCGCATCGGGCGCATTTAAGGGGGTGCAAATTGCGAAACGTGCGGTAACTGTCGCTCCGGACGATTACCGCCGGAGACCAATAAGGCCCGACGGTCGCAACCGATCTGTACCGCAGTGTACGGCGCAGACGGGGGAGAGGATGCCGACGCGCTCATAACAGAACAGGCGCGTCGGCGGACTCCTTGAACGGACCCACCGCGCGGGCGATTTAACGGACGTCCCGCACGGGCGATTTACCGCCTCGGTGGTTTCCTGCGACGAGCGTATGCGCTACAGTTCCGCAACATCGTCCGCACGTGGCTGCGCTGCGGATGGCGCGAGAGAATTGCTGGGAGAATCACGTGAACGAGATGTCCAAGATCGGCCCACAAGGCGCGCCGGACAACATCACCGCCGAGGAAATGGACCGCGAAGTCCGCATCACTTACGGCTCCGAGGCGTTCCTTTCGCCCGAGTATCTGGCAGCCGAAAAGCGCCTGCTGTGGCCCAAGATCTGGCACATGGTCGAGCGCGAGACCGACCTGCCCAATCCCGGCGACTGGATGACGTTCGACGTCGCCGACGAATCGATCGTGGTCCTGCGCAAGGAAGACGGCGCGCTGCGGGCCTTCCACAACGTCTGCCCGCACCGCGGCCGCCAGCTGGTCTCGGTCCCCGACATGGTGCCCAATCCGGTCACGAGCCTGAACGGATCCAATCCGGTCCACGACGTGCGCGGATCGAACCGCAAGAACTTCATCTGCGGGTTCCACGGCTGGACCTTCGATACCGACGGCAACAACACCTACATCCTCGACGCGCAGGATTGGCACGGCAGCCTGACGCCCGAGCGGACCTGCCTGTCGGAGGTCAAGGTCGATACCTGGGGCGGCTACATCTACATCAACATGGATCCCGACAGCGTCAGCCTGACGGAATGGATGGGCCGCGCGGGCGAGATTCTCGACCACTTCGAGCTCGACAAGATGCGCTACAAGTGGCGTCAGTGGGCGATCTATCCGTGCAACTGGAAGGTCGCGATCGAGGCGTTCCTCGAACCTTATCACGTCGCCGGAACGCATACCCAGCTGCTCGCCTACGGCGACTACTACGCGCTGTCGAAGCAGTACGGGCTGCACTCGGTGTCGAGCTACGACACCCGCGACGCCAACTTCAAGATGAGCGAAAGCTCGGGCACCACCCGCGCCGGCAAGGGCAGCGACGCCCGCGTTTCGACATACGAGCTGATCAAGGAAAACTACGAGACGATCAACTACTCGGCCTCGACCGAGACGCTGGTCAATGCCGCCAGCCGCCTGAAGGACGAACTGCCCGAAGGCGCGACCCCGCAGGAGTGCATCGCCCACTGGCTCGCCTCGGCGAAAAAGGACGACGCCGCGCGCGGGGTGATCTGGCCCGAAGTCCCGCCCGAGATCATGGCCGAGGCCGGCCTGGCCTGGGGGCTGTGGCCCAACCAGAACATCCTGCACGGGGTGACCTTCGCGCTATGCTACCGGGTCCGCCCGTACGGCGACGATCCCAACAAGTGCGTATTCGAAAGCTACGCGCTGGAGCGGTTCCCCGAAGGCGAGGAGCCCGAGACCGAATGGACGTACGCCGAGGCCACCGGCGAGAACTGGGGCTCGATCTTGGCCCAGGACTTCTCCAACATGGAGTTCGTCCACAAGGGCATGAAGTCGAGCGGGTTCCGCGGCACGATTCCGAACCCGCACCAGGAGCAGAAGGTCATCAACCTCCATCGCAACCTGGCCAATTGGCTGGAAGGCCGCGGGGCTCCGCAAAAGCTCGACGGACAGAACTAGGCCGAATTCCCTCCCCCGGTCTGCCGGGGGAGGAGCATCAGTAGGCCAGTTGCAACCCCGGGCGCGGCCAGTCCACCGCGACCAGCTGGCCATAGCCCGACAAGGTGATGTAGGCCGTCCGCATGTCCGCGCCGCCGAAAGCGATGTTGGTGCTGTAGGGCTCGGGCGCTTCCCAGAACTCGATCAGGCCGCCCTCGGGCGCGAACACGCTGATCCCGCCGGCGACGAGCGACGCCACGCAGATGTTGCCGCCGGCCTCGACCGCCAGTGAATCGAACCGCTGGTAGCCGGTCGCCCCGCCGATGAACGTGCCGCCCGCTGGCGATGGCCACGGCGCCTTCCCCAGTTCGCCTTCCCCGACGATCGGCCAGGCCCACAGTCGCCCGGTCTCGGTCTCGGTCGCGTATACCGTCTGCCCATCGGGCGAGAGCCCGACGCCGTTCGCGGTAATCAC
>JBDSOM010000059.1:0-9366 GCA_039914785.1 Novosphingobium sp. | reverse complement strand
GACGGTGCCACCCCCGATGGCATCGCCAAGACGCTCGGCCGGCTGGCGGCGGGGCAACTGCTGTCGCCGCAGGGCACCAGCGGGATGATGGACATCCTCTCGCGCACCCATAGCGGCCCGCGCCGGCTCAAGGGCGGGGTGACCCCGGGGTGGACGATCTATCACAAGACCGGCACGGGGCAGGAGCTTGGCCGGGTCGCCACCGGCTACAACGACGTGGGCATCCTCCAGGCCCCCGACGGCGCGTATTACGGCGTCGCGGTCATGATCCGGCGCACGACCGTGCCGATCCCGGTGCGCATGGACATGATGCAAAGCGTCTCGCGCGCAATCGCCGCCTTCCACGAGGCGTCGTCCACAAAGTAATTCGCGCGCCAGTATTCAGCGCCAACCAGTTTGCTATGCTCGTCCAAAGATCGTGACTTTGGGAGACGGGCCATCACCGAGCAACTGCGTAAAGAGCGCTCGCCGGGGATCAAGCTGCTGTTCGTGGCGCTGATCGGCCTGGCCCTCGTGATCCCGTTGATGTTGGTCTACGCCTTGGTCTCCGACCGCAAGAGCCAGTCCGAGACCGCCCAGACCGCGATCAACGCTGGCTGGGGCGGGCCACAAGTCGTCGCCGGTCCGGTCGTGGTCGTGCCGTTCGTGACGACCCAGACCCAGAACGAGGAAGTCGACGGCAAGACCGTCAGCCGCACCGTCGAAGTCGAGAAACTGCTGTATATCTCGCCGACCGAGAACGCCGTGACGACCAAGGTCGATCCGCAGGAACGGCGCAAGTCGATCTACCGCAGCGTACTTTACGAGGCCGACATCAAAGGCTCGGCGAAATTCGAGCTGCCCGCCGACCTCCCGCGGTTCGGGGTGACCCGCGAAAAGCTGATCTGGGACCGCGCGGAGCTGCGCATGGGCGCTTCAGATGCGCGCGGGCTAACCAGGGGCGGCTCGCTTGTCGTGGCTGGCCAGGCGCTCAGCGTCCAGCCGGGCAAGGGCCCCGGCGCGACCGGTGGCCAGGGCTTCTTCGCTTTCCTGCCCTGGAACGGCGAAGGTGCGATCGCGGTCGATTACGGCTTCGGCCTGCGCGGCAGCCGCTCGCTGAGCCTCGTGCCGCGCGGTGGGCAGACGCGGTGGCAAGTCACCTCGAGCTGGGCGAGCCCCAGTTTCGGCGGCGCGTTCCTGCCGGAGAAGCCGAAGGTCTCGGAAAACGGCTTCACCGCCAGCTACACCGTCGACAAGCTCGCGCTCGGGCAGGCGCCGGTGGCGATGGAGGATCAGGGCCCGCCGGTAATCGACAACGCGAGCGGCTATGCCTTGGTCAGCGACAGCACTCCGGCCGCGTCGTCCGAGACGATCAACGGCCAGGCGCGGGCGGTGACCGTCGGCCTGGTCGAGCCGGTGAACCTTTATTCGAAGGTCGACCGCTCGGTGAAGTACGGCTTCCTGTTCATCGGCTTCACCTTCCTGACGTTCCTGCTGTTCGACATCGTCGGCGGCGCGCGCGTCGCGGCGGCGGAATACCTGCTGACCGGTGTGGGTCTCGTGCTGTTCTTCGTGATGCTGCTCGCGTTCGTCGAGGTGATCGGGTTCACCGCGGCCTACGTGGTCGCGAGCGCGGCGATCATCGCGCTGCTATCCGCGTACAGCGCGGCGGTGCTCAAGAGCTGGAAACGCGGGCGCTTCGTCGGCGCGCTGCTGGTCGGGCTTTATGCGCTGCTCTTCGTGCTGCTGAACCTGGAGGCGTGGTCGCTGCTGATCGGCGCGGTGATGTTGTTCGTGGCGCTGGCCGGGGTCATGTACGCCACGCGCAACATCGATTGGGGCGCGGTGGGCAAGCGGGAGGAAGCGGCTTGATCGCGTGGTCCCGGACCTGATCCGCAGCCTCAGCCTCAGCCTCAGCCGCGGCCTCAGCTCGCCAGGCGCCGCGGGTTCAGGGTGTCGCGTTCCTGGGCGAGCAGCATTGCGGCGACGTAGTCGGGCACTGCTCGGCTGAAGTAGTAGCCTTGGCCCAGGGTGCAGCCGGCCTCGCGCACGGCCTGGACTTGCTCGATCGTCTCGAGCCCCTCGGCGACGATCGCCATGCCCAGCGTCGCGCCCATCCCGGACACGGCGCGGATGATCGCGTCGCTTTTCTTGCCGACGTTGACGCCCGAGACGAAGCTGCGGTCGACCTTGATCTTGCTGAACGCGTATTTGTGCAGATAGGCGAGCGAGGAATAGCCCGTGCCGAAGTCGTCGAGCGCGAAGCGGACGCCGGCGGCGGCGAGCTCGGCCATGAAGTTCTCGGTATTCTGGCTGTGGTCGAGCAGCACGGTCTCGGTAATCTCGAGCTCCAGCCGCTCGGGCGGCAGGCCGGCCTCGCGCAGCGCCGCAAGGATGCCGAGCGCCGCGCCCGGCGCGCGGATCTGCAGCGGCGACAGGTTGACCGCGAGGGTGACGTCGTCGGGCCACTGCGCGGCGGCCTTGGCGGCCTGGGCGGTGATCCAGTTGCCCAGCGTAATGATCGCGCCGCATTCCTCGGCGACGGGGATGAACTCGTCGGGGCGCAGTTCGCCCTTTTCCGGATGGAACCAGCGGACCAGCGCCTCGAAGCTGCGGATCTGGCTGGTTTCGAGGTCGACGATCGGCTGGAAGTAGATCGACAGTTCGTTGCGCTGGATGGCCGAGCGCAGTTCCGCCTCGATTTCCTTGCGGCGGACGAGGTCGCGGGTCATCGACGGATCGAAGAAGCTCACCTGGTTTCGGCCGTTTACTTTCGCGTGATAGAGCGCGAGATCCGCGCCCTGCATCACGGTGTCGATGTCTTCGCCATCTTCGGGCAAGATCGCGATGCCCATCGATCCGGTGATCTCCAGCCGGCTATCGTCGATCCGCATCGGGCGATTGATCTCGTCGCGAATCTGCATCGCCAGTGATGCGATCTGGCGGCGGTCCTTGGCCTCGAAGGCGAGGATGAACTCGTCGCCGCCGAACCGGCCGACGCTGGCCCCTTCCGGCGCCAGCTTGCACAACCGCTCGCCGACCTGGGAAAGCAGGCGATCGCCGGTCTGGTGACCCAGCGTGTCGTTCACTTCCTTGAAGCGATCCAGGTCGAGCCAGAACAGCGCCAGCTTTTCGCCGGGGGGCAGCATCATCACGCGTTCGACCAGGTGGTGGTTGAGCCCGGCGCGATTGAGCAGCCCGGTGACCACATCGGTCCGCGCCAGGACCTGCATCCGCTCGGCCAGTCGCGCGCTGGTCTCAGCCGCGGCGAGGTAATCGCGCATGACCTGGAAGATCGATACCGTGATCTGCATCATCGCCGCCAGCAGCAGCGCGAGCGACAGCCCGAGGATGTGGAGCGCAGTGTCGCCGGAAAACGCGCAGACGAAGATCACCGGCGCGAGCGACAGGACAATCTGCCCGGTGGCGATAGCCGGACGCCCGGCATTGCGGGCCGCCATCGCCACGCCGTAGCTGATCGCGTTGCCGACGGTGAGGGTTTGCACGCTTCCGGACAGGGAGGCGGTCAAGGCCTCTGCCGCGATCATTCCGCAGACTGCCGCGTAACTGAATGCTCCGAGCTCGTAGCACAGTTCCAAGGCCTTGGTGTCGAAGTCTCGTAGGCGCGGCAGCAGGTAGGCCATGCCCACGCGCAAGATGGCGATCACCGTGAGGACCACCGCATACGCGGTCAACGTGGGTTCCGGGGTGGAGGCCGCGGTGCCCCATGCCGTCAGAATGCCGCAGACAGCGCCGATCATCACGCCGCTGGGTTGGGCGTACAGCTTTTCGACCAGAATCTGCCGGACGCGACCGTCGGTCGCGCTCGTGAGACGCAGACTGTGTAAGGTGCGGCTAAAGCGGTTGATCTGTCGGCTCCTTCGCTCGTGGAGGGTATGCCTTTGTCGTCAATTATTGGTTAATGATCCTTATCGGTGGTTTTGGAAATTGCCCACCTCATTGCATGCCGCGGCCCCGGTGTGTGCACAATTACAGGAAGAGGACGGCCGCCGTCTCGGCCATGCGCTTGAAACATGGTTAAAATGATGTAAAAACCGTAAATAGCATTGCTTTTTACTAATCGATCCACAGGGGCTCGGGCGAATGTCGGCATCGCAGTTAGAGCTTCCAGCAGATATTCAGCCGCGCTCGACGCCGGTCACGGAGCCATCGCGTAGCGAACTGCACAAGCGCATCGCGCCGTTTGCGCGGGCGAGTTCGGTAAAGGGCTACCTCTCGTTCGCGATCGACATCGCGATCTATTCGCTTGGTATCGCCGCAGTGTTGTTCGTCGACAATCTGCTCGGCAAAGTCGCCGGGGGCGTGCTGGCCGGTTCGGGCCTGGTCAATCTGGGGTCGCTGTCGCACGAGGCGGCGCATCGCGCGGTGGTCAAGTCCCGGTTGGGCAACAAGATCATCGCGGTCGCGTCCATGACGATCATCCTGTTCAACTACCGGCTGTGGATTTACGAGCATCACGTGCTCCATCACGCGCGCACCAATGTGAAGGATCACAACTTCCTGTCGCCACTGTCGTTGGCCGAGTACCGGGAGCTGTCCGGGTTCCAGCGAGCGCTTTACCGGGCCTACCACTCGGAAACGGGGCTCGGGATCCTGCTGTATTACCTGCTCAAGCGCTGGCCCGACGTTCACTTCTATCCCGGCGCGTGGCTGCCGAAGCGCTTTCACGCCTCGGCCTGGCGCTACACCGCGCTGGAGGCGCTGTTTGCGGTAGCCTTGCTGAGCGTGCTGGTCTCCGTCGCGGCGGCGCGGCAGGACAGCATCGTTCTTGCGGTCGTGCTCGGGTTCGTGGTGCCGTACGCGGCGTGGTTCATGACTTTTGCGATGACCGCGTTCCTCCAGCACACCAATCCGCGTCTGCGCTGGTACAAGAATGCGGCCAGCGTTGCTTCGCGGCCGGAACTCCTGTCGGTCCAGGTGCTGATCCCTGGCTGGCTGAACCACCTGACGCATTACGTGCTGGAGCATCCGGTCCACCACGTCTCCGCAATGGTTCCGCATTATTACCTGAAGCAGGCGCAGGCCGCGCTGGCCGGGTTTGCGGGGCCGCCGATCATCGCCATGCGCTTTACGTTCGGCAACATGAGCGACGTGCTGCGCCGCTGCAAGCTGTACGACTACGATGAGCACGTCTGGGTAAATTTTGCCGGCGAAGTAACCGGGATCCCCGACGACACCCTGAGATTGCGCCAGTCGAGCTCAGCGTCGGACGATCTTGCGCCATACGGCCCAACCGATACCTCGGCGGGCGTGTTCTTCCCGTCAGATCCAGGGGCGGCGGCACCGCAGCCGACCGGCAAAGTTCCCCACGGCGCCGACAGCTAGCTAGGACGTCACCGCCGATCAGCCACGGCCGCGATGGGCAACGATCGCATCGGCCATGCGCCGGTCGAGCGCACGGCAGACCGCGAGCCAGTGGCGATAGTCCTGGCGGTTTCCGGCGAAAAACGCCTCCTCGGCATTGCGATGCGCCTGCTCCGCCGCGCCCAGGCCGTGCTCGGCGAAATGGCGCAGCGCCGCGCGCAGCACTTCGTCGCGCGGGAAGCGTTCGGCGTCGGCACAAGCATTGTCGTTGGCCGCCGCGGGCAGGCCCACCGGCGTGAGCGCGCGAGCAATCGCGGTGCTCTCACTATGGCGGGCAGCGGCAAATCGAATGGTCATTATAGGGGCGGCTCCGGCCTGAAAGTCGATGCCCCGATGTAGCCCCCACGGGCTAAGCCTTCGTTCGTCCCTATGGTTTCGAAAATGCCGCGCTGCGTTAACTTTATCGCACCGCGAGGGTGCCCCCGCGTTCACGCGTGGCGCGTCAGCTGGTCGGTTGGGCGATCCACTGGCCGCTGTTCTGGTACTCGGGACGGATGCCCGTGCCCTGGGGCAAGTTCTGGCTGCGGTAGAGCGCGTCGCCGCCGCGCTGGAGCTGCTCGGCCGAGTACGTCGGCAGGGGTGCGGCGCGAACCGCGGCCACGCCGCCGGCCGCAGCGGGGATAACCGTTGCCTTGAGTCCGGCCGCATAAGCCCGCTCGATCGCCAGCGGGTCGAGCGCGGTGTCGGGCCGCGCGTCGGCCCGCGCATCGCGCGCATGGGGCGCGGCGAGGGGCTCGCCGCCGGCATAGGCAAAGTTGAACGTGGCCGCGCGTCCGGCTGGCCCGCGCAACGCGTAAAACCGATGCGCACCGATGGTGCCGAGGAACGACAGGCTCGGCGCCCAGTACGGATGGACCGCGACGGTATGGTAATGCGTTGCGAGCCCCACCGGCGTGTAGACGTAGCCCGACAGCGCCTCGCGCGCGACATTGGCGGCGCGATCCCAGAACAGGCGGCTGGGCGCGCGGGCGAGCGCGCCGTCGCATGTGAAGCTGAACTGGCACCCGGTCGAGCGCTCCGACCCCTGATAAACCACGCCGCAGACGGTGCTGGGATAGGCGGGATGGGCGACGCGGTTCAGCACGACCTGGGCGACGGCGCGCTGGCCGGCGTCGGGCTCGCTGGCGGCCTCGTAATAGATCGCGGCGGTCAGGCATTGCACCGCGCGGCTGCGGTCGATCCCGCTGTTGTCGACGCGCAGCGCGCGGGCGGCAGGGCCCGTGGACAGGCCAAAGCCGTCCGCGTCATCCGCGTCGGAATGGATGCCTTCGCCCAGCTGCAGCGGTTGCGGCGCGTCGGCGGCGAGGTAGTAGAACGCCGAGCCGGGGAAGCTGTTGCCCGGCTGCTCGAACGGCATCGGCTGGACCGCGACATTCGCGTGGCCGGCATTTCCGATGTCGAAATCCCACTGGCTGGGCGCGGCGACGGCGGGGACCGCGATCGCCGCCAGCAGCAGCACGGCGCGGCGGCCATGGTGCTTCTGCCGTGGCCGGATCCCGCGCGCGGCCGAACGTTTGTGCTGCGCGGTGAAGTCGCGCGGGCGCAGTTCGTCCTCCATTCGCGCTGATGCAGGGGAAAGGGTGAAAGCAGGGGTCATCGCGAGGTTCGGCTTACGCCCGATAAGTTGCCCGCGCATTGACGCTTTGGGCGGTGTCCCGCAGCGGGACGCGCTTTCGCGCACAAGTTAATGCCGCAATCCTGGGAAAGTGTGGCTTTGCTGCACTTGCGAGGATGACGCGGCGAAGGTATCGGCCCCGGCACATCACGGGTGTCCAACCCTGGTTTTCCAGGCGGACCTAAGAGGGAAGCGGATGTAATTTCCGCGCTGCCCCCGCAACTGTGACCGGGGAGCGATCCGCCGCTGACGCCACTGGCCAAAAGCTGGGAAGGCAGGCGGAAAGCATCGATCCGGGAGCCAGGAGACCTACCAGTGATGGTCGTTCCGCGCCGGGCGGGGTGTACCGGAATGCAGCTTGGACTCCGCAATCCCGCGGGGGCCTCTCGCCATGAACGGCATTTCGTTCGTGTCCGGAGGTCTGCCCATGAAGTACCTGTTTTTCCTTACGTCTTCGCTCGTCCTAGCCACGCCTGCGCTGGCTGATGAGGCGGTGTCCGACGAGACCACCAAGTCCGCCAGCGAGATCGTCGTGTTGGCCAGCGGCTTCGAACAGCCACGCTCGGAGACCGGCCAGGCGATCTCGGTGATCGGCCGCGAGCGGCTCGACCAACTCCAGGTGACGACCGTCAACCAGGCGCTGCGGACGCTGCCGGGTATCGCGATCGCCCAGCGCGGCACGATCGGCGGACAGACCAGCGTGTTCGTTCGTGGCGGCAACAGCTCGCAAACGCTCGTGCTCATCGACGGGGTACGGGTGAACGACATCACCACCCCCAATGCCCAGTTCGACTTCGGCCCCGTGCTGGCCGGCAACATCGGGCGGATCGAAGTCTTGCGCGGGCCCAACTCGATCGTCTGGGGTAACCAGGCCATCGGCGGCGTCGTCAACATCGAGACGATCAAGCCCGACGGGCCGCTCGCGGTCAACGCCGGGCTGGAATACGGCTATGCCGATACCGTGTCGGGCCATGCCAACATCGCGGGCACTGCCGGGATCATCGAGGCAAGCTTCGGCGGATCGTACTACCGCACCGACGGCATTTCCGCGCTCGAAGGCGGCGAGCGCGATGGCAGCCGGATCTACTCGCTCAACGGGCGGGTGAAGGTGAACCTCGCGCCGAACTTCAGCCTCGATTTCCGCGGGTACTTCAACGACAGCCGCATCGAATTCGACGACAGTTTCGGCACTGACCCGGTCAACGCGTTGCCGGTCGCCTTCAACAAGCAGTTCGTCACGTATGCCGGCGCGAACCTCGATCTGGCCGACGGCCGGTTCCGCAACCGGATCGCGTTCACCCGGACCGACATCACCCGTCGCGGTACCGATCCCGAACCGTTCACCTACAACACCTTCCTCGCGCAGGGCACGATCGATCGCTTCGAATATCGCGGTTCCTACGACTTGGCCGACTTCGCCACGATCACGGCGGGCGCGGAGCACGAGCGGCTGAAGTCCTACACCCAGTTCGAAACCGATCCGGCGTCGACCGGCGAGAGCCACGTCACCAGCGGTTACGCCCAGGTCAGCCTGCGTCCGATCCAGGGCCTGACCCTGACGGGCGGCGTGCGGCACGACGCCTATTCGCGTTACGGTAGCCACACGACGCTCGGCGGAAACATCGCGTTTACGCCGAACGAGGGCCAGACCGTCCTGCGCGCGACGTACGGCGAGGGCTTCCGCGCCCCAACCTTCAGCGACGCGTTCCCGCCGTTCGGCAACCCGGATTTGCGGCCGGAAACCTCGCGGAACCTGGACGTGGGGATCGAGCAGGCGCTGCTGGCCGACCGCGTTCGCCTGGGCGCGACCTACTTCCGCCGCCGCGCGAGCGACCAGATCGCCCCCGATGCGTTCTTCGTCCCGCAGAACATCGAGAGCGTCCACAGCGAAGGCGTCGAGCTTACCATGGCGGCCGATGCGACCCCGACGCTGCACGTCGAAGCCAACTACACGCTGACCAATGCGATCAACCGGTCGTCCGGCGCGTTCTTCGGCAAGCGGCTGCCGCTGCGCCCGCAGCACAGCGGCACCGCCACGATCGATTGGACCAGCCCGATCGGGCTCAAGGTTGGCGGCACGCTGACCGTGACGGGCGAGCGGTTCAACGACACGCTCAATGCCCAGCGGATCAACGGCTACACGCTGTTCGATCTACGGGCGTCCTTCCCGCTCACCAAGACGGTCGAGATTTACGGTCGGATCGAGAACCTGTTCGACAACAAGTATACGATCGCGATCTCGAACGGCTTCGTCAGCAGCTATGCGTTCGGCACGTACGGCCGCTCGGCATTTGCCGGAATGCGGGCGCGGTTCTAAGCTGGCCGCCGTTACCAGCCCCCAACCCCGCCTCGTCAGAGACGGGGCTGGGGGCCCCATAGAAACCTAG
>JBDSOM010000077.1:0-8476 GCA_039914785.1 Novosphingobium sp. | reverse complement strand
GAATGGAACGGTCCGCTCATTATCAAGGGGATTCTCGATCCCGAGGACGCCAAAGAGGCGGCTGAAGTCGGCGCGGACGGGATCGTCGTGTCCAACCATGGCGGACGCCAGCTCGACGGCGTCCTGTCCACCGCCCGCGCGCTTGCACCAATTGCCGACGCGGTGGGCGACCGGCTCACCGTTCTGGCCGACGGCGGCGTGCGCTCCGGCCTCGACGTCGTGCGCCTGCTTGCGCTCGGCGCCAAAGGCGTGTTGCTCGGCCGGGCTTGGGCGTATGCGCTCGCGGCCGGTGGAGAGGCGGGCATCACCAAGATGCTCGGGATCATCGAGGCGGAAATGCGGATCGCGATGGCGCTCACCGGCGTCACGCGGATCGACCAGATCGACAGAACAATTCTCGTGGGGGACGGAAAATGACCGATGTGAAACCTGTCGATGACATGAGCACGACGGAGCATTGGCGCAACACGATCCTGGCGGGGCTCGCGAACTACATCGATGCAGGATCGATCGTCGCGGGATCGGTTGCTCTGGCGTTGTGGAAAGAGATTTACGGCCTCTCGGATGGCTTCATCGGCCTGATCGGCGCGTTCAGCGCGAACGCCATTTCGGCCGGCGTCGGCGCCCTGGTTGGCGGCTGGCTGTGCGATCGCTTCGGTCGCAAGAAGATCTACCAGTACGATATGCTGTTTTACGCGTTCGGCATGCTGTTCCTCATTTTCGCCAGTGCGGCCTGGATGATCATCGCCGGATTCCTGCTGGTCGGCCTGGCCGTCGGCGCGGACATCCCGGCAAGCTGGTCGCTGATCGCGGAACAAGCGCCCGACAAGAAGCGCGGCGCGCACTCGGGGGTCGCGCAAGTGCTGTGGTACCTCGGCCCCGTCGTGGTGTTGCTCGCCGCCTACTTCCTCAAGCCGTTTGGAATCAGTGGCGTGCGCTGGCTGTTCATCCATCTGGCGGTGCTCGCCCTGGCGCTGACGTTCCTGCGCTCGCGGATGCGTGAATCCTTGCGCTGGGAGGAAAGCAAGGCGGCGCGCGGCGGCAAGTCCGGCATCGATTGGCGCGAGCTGTTCAGCCCGCGCTACGTCAAATCGATGTTCTACCTGATCGCGATGTACGGTTTTTGGAACCTGTGGGCCGGCTACAACGGCTTTTTCACGCCGTATCTCATCGAGCAGAACCACTTGCCGCAATGGGCGGCAACCGTCGTGCCGGCGAGCTACTTCGGCATCGGTATAATCTCGATCCTGGCGATTTTCATGACCCTGTCGGACAAGGTCAACCAGCGCACCCTGTTCGGCATATCCGCGCTGCTGCACGTCTTCGGCATGGCATTGCTCGCGGTCTTCGGCTTCACCCTCGAGATTGTCATTATCCATGTCGTGATCATGGGAATCGCCGGCGGGTTCGGCGCGCAGAGTTTCTTCCAGCTATGGAGCGCCGAACTGTTCCCCACCGCCATCCGCTCGACCGCCCAAGGCGTGACGTTCGCCGTGGTCCGCGTCGGGCTTGGCATCTGGAGCCTTGCCGTCCCGGCGCTTGCTTCCGCGAATTTCCAGACCCTGGCATGGATTCTAACGGGGTTTCTGGTCATAAGCGGCGCGATCGGCTTTATCTGGGCGCCACGAAACGAAGGCAAGTCGCTCGAGCAAATCGATGCCGAGCGAGCGACCTGAGGCGGGGGGAAGAATGCACGCAACCGAACGCGAGAAGCTGATTCTGGAGGCCGTCGAACGCACCGGCTTTGTCACTTACCGCGAACTCGAAGCCCAGTTGGACGCATCGCCGGCCACGATCAGGCGGGACTTGAACCGGCTGGAGGGGCTGGCGCGTCTCGTCCGCGTCCATGGCGGAGCCAAGCTGAGCGAAAGCGCAAGCGACAGACCCGACGGCGCGGCGCGCTTGGCGGGAACGCCTTTCGAGCACGCGATCACCCTCAATCTCGCGCAAAAGCGGGCTATCGGCCGGGCTGCTGCCGCGCTGTGCGAGCCCGGCGAAGGGATCATGATGGATGGCGGCACGACCACCCTGCAGATGTGCGCCCATCTGGCCTCGCTCAATCTGCAGGTGCTGACCAACTCGCTGCATATCGTCAATGCCCTGCTGCCGCAGGCCGGGACACGGATCCTGGTCCCGTCGGGCTCCTTGTTCCGCGAGCAGAACATCATCCTCGCCGCCGCGGGGGAGGATTCCATGCCGCGGTTTCATGCGCCGAAGCTGTTCATGGGCGCAGCGGCCGTCGGGCCGCAGGGCGTGATGCAGGCCGACGTCGTCCTGGTGGCCGCAGAGCGCCGCCTGATCGATCGCTCGGAAGAGGTCATCGTCCTGGTCGACAGCTCGAAGTTCGTGTCCTCGTCGGGTACGATCGTCTGCGGCCTGAGCGAAATCGATACCATCATCACCGACGCCGGGATCGGCGCCGAGATGGCCGACATAGTGGCCAAGGCGGGCGTGCGGCTGATAATTGCGGATGAGTGAGCGCAGCGGCGCGCCGTCCGCCGCCACGCCCCTCGTACTCCCGCTATGACGCCAACGTCACGGCTGCGGCGATTTTGCCGAGAACTCACCGGTAGCTGGCAAGGCGAGCCGAGTGGCCGTGAGCAAGACGCGATGGTGTCGTGGATGCTGTTTTGAGCTGAAGAAGGAGCGTCGAATTGTCCGGAGCGATTGAACAAGCGAACGTGCGAAACCGCCGCAAGGCCTTGGCGGGCGCGATCTCGGCCCTGGCCCTGGCGGCAACGATGTTCGCGCCGGGTGCGCCCGCGCAGGAAGTCCACCCCGAGCGCTGGCCAGCAGCGCAGTCGCCGCGGTTCCTCTCGCCGCAGGACGAGCGGCGCATCGACGCGCTGCTTGCCGCGATGACGGTGGAGGAAAAAGTCGGGCAGATGATCCAGGCCGACATTGGCACGATCACGCCCGAGGATTTGCGCACGTACCCTTTGGGCTCGGTCCTTGCGGGAGGAAGTTCGGGGCCGTTCGGGAACGACCGCAGCAGCGCCGCGGACTGGAAGCGCTTGGCTGATGCGTTTCGCGCGGTGTCGTTGGAAAGGCGCGCCGGCCGCACCGCGATACCGGTGATCTTTGGCGTCGATGGGGTTCACGGCCACAACAACGTCCCCGGCGCGGTGATTTTTCCGCACAACATCGGCCTTGGCGCGATGCGCGATCCGGCACTGGCGAAACGCGTCGCTCAGGCCGCCGGCGAGGAAATCGCGGCGACCGGGATCGACTGGACGTTCGCGCCGACCCTCGCTGTCCCGCAAGACGTTCGGTGGGGCCGGACTTATGAGGGGTTCAGCGAGCGATCGGAAGTGGTTGGCGCTTATGCCGGGCCGGTAATCGAGGGCTTGCAGGGCATGGCACGCACCCCCGCCGACCGCATTCTGCTGGCGGCGACCGCGAAGCACTTCATCGGCGACGGCGGCACCACCGACGGGGCCGATCAGGGCAACGCGGATATTTCCGAGGCGCAGCTCATCGAACCGCACGCCAGCGGCTACGTGCCTGCGATCCAGGCCGGCGTGCTGACGGTCATGGCCTCGTATTCGAGCTGGCAGGGCACCAAGATGCATGTCCAGAAGCGGCTGCTGACCGACGTGTTGAAAGGGCGAATGGGTTTCGCCGGGTTCGTCGTGGGCGACTGGAACGGCCACGGGCAGGTTCCCGGGTGCACGAACGACAGTTGCCCACAGGCGATCAACGCCGGCATCGACATGTTCATGGTGCCGGCCAACTGGAAGGCGTTGTATCGCAATACCCTGGCGCAAGTTCGTAGCGGAGAGATTCCCGCGGCGCGCGTCGACGATGCGGTCCGGCGGATCCTGCGGGTAAAGGCCAAGCTCGGGCTGTTCGACCCGCAGCCCCCGGCGCGCCCGCCGTTGAGCGCGGTCGGCGCCGATGCGCACAAGGCGGTCGCCCGCGAAGCGGTACGCGAGTCGCTCGTGCTCCTGAAGAACGACGGCATCCTGCCGCTCAAGCCCGGCCAGCGGGTCCTTGTTGCGGGTGAGGCGGCGAACAGCCTGGCCGCGCAAATGGGCGGCTGGACGATCACCTGGCAAGGCACCGATACTGCCGCCAAGGACTTTCCGGCTGCGAAGACCACCTTCCGGGCCCTTCGTGAAAACATAGTGGCTGGCGGCGGCACGGCGGACCTATCGCCCGATGGCGCTTGGACCACGAAGCCCGACGTCGCCGTCGTGGTGTTCGGGGAGGAACCTTACGCCGAGATGCAGGGCGACCGGAAGACCGCGGCTTATCAGTCACGCAACGCGCTGCGGACGTTGCAGCAGCTCAAAGCCCAGGGCATCCCGACCGTGTCGGTATTCCTCAGCGGCCGCCCGCTGTGGGTGACGCCCGAGATCGAAGCGTCGAACGCGTTCGTGGCCGCCTGGCTTCCCGGATCGGAAGGCGGGACCGGATTGGCCGATGTGCTGCTGGCTGGCCCGAGCGGTCGTGCGAGCTTCGATTTTACCGGCAAGCTGCCGTTTTCCTGGCCTGCGTCGCCGCTGCCGCGGCGCGCAGAGCGCCCGCTTTACGACTTCGGCTATGGCTTGTCGTATTCGAGCCGGGCTGAACCAAGGCGAAGGGCGTCCGATGCAAAGTAGCCGTTGCTCGCGGTCAGGGACCGGCCGATCCGGCTGCCCCCGCAGCCTTGCCGGATCGTTCGAATGGCAGGTTCGCAATTACCCGCTCAGGGGCGGGACCAATCGCCTTTCATTGCCGCTCCTCGCGCCACCAGCCAGATAGCAGCATGGCCAGCGCACTTCAGACAGGACAACTGACGATGACCGAAACGAGCAATCCGGTGGGTGGCTTCAAGGCGCGGATACTCGGCGCTATCCTCGTGACCTCGATGTTCGTCCCGGCCGCGCTTCAGGCCCAGGAACAGGCCCCCGCGCCGCGCGACCTCCTGGCCGAAGCGTTCCGCGACCCGCCGAACAGCGCGCGCCCCAGGGTGTGGTGGCACTGGATGAACGGGAACGTTACCAAGGATGGCATCCGCAAGGATATGGAGTGGATGAAGCGCGTCGGGATCGGCGGGCTGCAAAATTTCGACGCCAATTTCAACACGCCACAGATCGTCGACAAGCGGCTGGTTTACATGTCGCCCGAATGGAAGGACGCATTCCGGTTCGCGGCGCAGACCGCCGACCGCCTGGACCTGGAACTCGGGATCGCCTCCTCCCCCGGCTTCAGCGAGACCGGCGGCCCGTGGGTGCAGCCGCAAGACGGCATCAAGAAGCTGGTGTGGAGCGAGACCGAGCTGGTCGGTGGCAAGCGCTTTCGTGGCATCCTCACGCCGCCCCCCAGGACCACGGGGCCGTTCCAGAACATCCAGCGCTCGGCCGGTGTCGCGGACCTCTCGAGCGGCGGGAAGCCGGTCCCGTCGCCCACGTATTACGCTGACGTGGCGGTGCTCGCGGTGCCGGCGGCGCTCGCGGGCGCTGGGGCCGCACCGAAGGTTTCGGTCGCCGACAAGCCGGTCGATGGCGGAGCGTTATTCGATGCCGACCCCGGCACCACGTTGGCCGTGACGGGGGCCGTTACGCTCGACTATGGCAAGGCCCGGACGGTCGCTTCGGCCACGGCGTTCTTCCCCGGAAGCAAGCCGTTGTTCGGCGAGGCGAACGTCGTGCCGCAGCTGGAGTCGAGCGACGACGGCGTGGTCTGGCGGCCAATCGCCGCGTTCGCCGTCGCCAATGTGCCGACCACAATCTCGTTCGATCCGGTCGCGGCGCGGTGGTTCCGCGTGGCATTGCGGGGAACCGGCAGTAACGCGGCCGCCTCGAAGTCGGCGAAAATAACGGACCTGCAGCTGACCGCGGAGCCGCGCGTCCACGCCTTCGAGGCGAAGGCGGGCTTTACCGTCTCCCAGGATTATTACGCGATGGGCGATACCGCGCGCGGGGCCGTCCAGCCCCCGCCCCCTGAGAGGGTCATCGACCTCACCAAGCAGCTCGGTGCCGATGGCAGCCTCGACTGGACCCCGCCCACGGGCACCTGGCGGGTGATCCGCTTCGGCTATTCGCTGGTCGGCACGAAGAACCATCCCGCTCCGGCCGAGGCGACCGGGCTGGAGGTCGACAAGTTCGATGGTCTGGCGGTGCGCAACTATCTCGAAACGTACCTGGGAATGTACCGCGACGCTGTGGGCGCGGACCTCGTCGGCAAGCGAGGCGTACGGGTGCTGCTGAACGACAGCATCGAAGTCGGGGCGACGAACTGGACGCCGAAGCTGGTCGATCAGTTCAAGCGCCTGCGCGGCTACGATCCGACGCCGTGGCTGCCGGTCCTGGCGGGCACCCTGATCGGTTCGCGGGAAGCGAGCGACGGTTTCCTGTTCGACTTCCGCCGCACATTGGCGGATTTGATGGCGAGCGAGCACTACGGGATCATCGCTGAAGTGGCGCATGCGAACGGGTTGCTTGTCTATGGCGAGGCGCTGGAAGATCACCGGCCCTCGCTTGGCGACGACATGGCGATGCGCAGCTACGCAGATGTACCTATGGCGGCGATGTGGACGTACGACCGCAAGGTCGGGCCGAAGCTGTCGTATATCGCCGATATCAAGGGCGCGGCATCCGTCGCGCACCTCGCGGGCAAGACCGTCGTCGCGGCGGAATCGCTGACCGCTTTCGGGACCCCCTGGGCGTTTGGGCCGGCCGACTTGCGCCGTGTGATCGACCTCGAGTTCGCGCTCGGCGTGACGCGGCCGGTGATCCACACTTCGGTGCACCAGCCGGTCGACGACAAGGTCCCCGGGCTGTCGCTGTACAGCATCGGCCAGCACTTCAACCGGCACGAAAGCTGGGCCGAACTGGCCAAGCCGTGGGTCGATTACATGGCGCGCAGCAGCCTGCTGCTCCAGCAAGGGCGCAACGTCGCCGATGTCGCGTATTTCTACGGGGAGGAGGGACCGCTGACCGGCCTGTTCGGCGACAAGGCGATCACCGGCGCGCCGATCCGCCATGCCTATGACTTTGTGAACTACGACACCCTGGTGGAACTCGGCGTCGACTACGGCGAGGTCGTCAGCAAGGGCGGAGCGCGATATCGGGCGCTGTACCTCGGCGGATCGAGCCAGCGCATGTCCCTGGCCGCGCTGCGCCGGGTCGCCGCGCTGGCGGAAGCGGGCGCGAGCATCGTCGGCACCGCGCCGGTAGGATCGCCAGGGCTGGGCGACGGCACGCCCGAGTACACGGCGCTCGTCGGCAAGCTGTGGAGCGGGCAGGGCGTCACCAAAGTCGGCAAGGGCCAGGTCTTTGCCGCCACCGATGTCGAGCAGGCGCTCGGCGCGATGGGGGTGAAGCCGGACTTCGCTTACGCCAAGCCGGCAGCCGACAGCGAAGTGCTGTTCGCCCACCGCCGGATGGACGACGGTGACCTCTACTTCGTCACCAACCGGGCAAACCGCGCCGAGCAAGTCGAAGCGCGCTTCCGCGTGACCGGCAAGACGCCCGAACTGTGGCGCGCCGACACGGGAACGAGCGAGCCGGTGTCCTACCGCAGCGAAGGCGGCGAAACCGTCGTGCCGCTGGCGTTCGGCCCGGAGGAATCGTTCTTCGTGGTATTCCGCAAGCCGGCCACCGCGCCATCGGCGGTCGTGCGGCCCGCTGCCTTCTCGCCCATCGCGGCGCTGGACGGCCCGTGGGACGTCGCGTTCCAGCCCGGTCGCGGCGCTCCCGCTACGCTCAAGCTGGGCACGCTCGCCTCGCTGAGCGAGCAAGCCGACGCGGGGGTCAAGTATTTCTCAGGCGTGTCGACGTATACCAAGACCTTCACCCTGCCGCGCGGCGCCCGGCGCGGCGTGCCGCTGATGCTCGATCTGGGCCAGGTCGGCGACCTCGCCGAAGTGCGCGTCAATGGCCAGGCGGTAGGCACCGTCTGGCACGCCCCCTACCGGCTGGACATCGGCACAGCGGTCAAGCGCGGCCGCAACACGCTCGAGATCAGGATCGCCAACTTGTGGGTCAACCGCCTGATCGGCGATGCCCAGCCCGGTGCCGCCAAGGTCACGTTCACGACCTTCAGTACGTATCCCGCCAAGACCCCCCTGCGGCCCTCCGGGCTGATCGGCCCCGTCACCCTCCAAGCCGTGAAGTAAGCCCATGCCCCCTGAATCTCGTCCCAAGCTGAACCTCGTCCCAAGCTGAACCTCGTCCCAAGGATCCCATCATGACCACCCTGACCCGACGCCAGATGGTTGTGGCCGGCGGCGCTTCCGCCTTGGCGTTTTCGCTGCCCGTACTCGCCCAGCAAAGCCCGGCCAGCGCGCCGGTGCCCGGCGGGGCCAGCGCACTCGCGCCCGGCGCGGCGCGCACGTCGTTCCGCCCGGGCGCGTTGTGGCTCGACACCGCGGGCAAGCCGATCCAGGCCCACGGCGGCTCGATCGTCCAGGTCGGCGAGCTGTTCTACTGGTATGGCGAGAACAAGGAACGCAGCGTCAAGGGCAGCAAGGTCTGGACGTGGGGCGTGC
>JBDSOM010000027.1:0-19206 GCA_039914785.1 Novosphingobium sp. | reverse complement strand
CCGCGAGGTCGTGCCAATGCGGTCCCACGACACCGGTCGCCGCGACGGCAGCGACCTCTCCTATGAATTCCTGAAAGGCTCTTGAATGCGCAACGTCCAAGTCACCGTTTCCTTCGACATGCGTTCGCCCGAATGGGCTGCGCCGACGAGCGAGCTTTATGGTGCCGCTGTGAAGATGGCCGCTTATGCCGATACGATCGGCGTCGATCGCATCGGCCTGATGGAGCACCACGGCTCGGACGACGGCTACCTGCCCCAGCCGTTCGTGCTCGCCTCGGCGATGGCGGCGGTCACCGAGAAGCTCCGCTTCGTGCTCGGCGCGGTGATCCTGCCGCTCCACGAGCCACGAATGCTCGCCGAGCAGATCGCGGTCCTCGACAACATCTCGAACGGCCGGCTCGGCGTGATCTTCGGGGCGGGCTATGTGCCGTACGAGTTCGAGATGTTCGGCAAGTCGCTGAAAGAACGCGGCAAGCTCATGGACAGCGGAATCGAGCTGATCCTGCGCGCGCTGAAGGGCGAGCGGTTCGAGATGGACGGCCGTCCGGTGTTTACCCGGCCGCTGCCGGTGCAGGAGCCCGAGGACATCATCATGGTCGGCGGCGGGGTTGAGGCTTCGGCCCGGCGTGCGGCCAAGTTCGGCGTGGGGTTCGGCCCGATGAAGGCGGAACTCGTCGATATCTATCTCGCCGAATGCGAAAAGCACGGTCACAAGCCCCGCCAGCACTGGCGCCCGGTGCCCGGCATGCCGCTGGCGATCCACCTGTGCGAGGATCCGGAAGAAGGCTGGAAGGCGATCGAGCGCCATGCCGTCCACGTCATCACCGAATACGCCAAGTGGGCGGCGGCAGAAGGCGATGCGTCGAGCTCGCCGTTCAAGGGCCTGGAAGACCGGGCCGCGCTCAAGCATTCGGGACTGTTCGCGGCGTGGACGCCCGAGCATCTGCTGGCCAAGATCCCGTCGATCCCGAACCTCGGCAATGTCGGCATCCAGCCGCTGCTCGGCGGCCTGTCGCCCGAGGAGGGCTGGAAGAGCCTCAAGCTGCTCGGCCAGATGATGCCCGACATCCGCGCCGCCATCGCCCGAGATTGATCCTATGAAAGCCGCATTCATCCAGCACGGCGCCATCCACGTCGGCGAAATGCCGGAACCGGAGCCCGGCCTCGGCCAGGCATTGGTGCGGACGCATTCGTGCGGGATGTGCGCGTCGGAACAGCATTTCCTCCACGCCGGCCAGAACGTCATCGACCTGTCGAGGCAGCACGGTGGCGCTTATGCCGGGCTCGACATGGCGCGGCCGTTCGTGCCGGGCCATGAATACGTCGGCGAAGTGATCGACTATGGCCCGGGCAGCAGGCGGACGGTTAAACCGGGGCGCAAGGTTACCTCGGTGCCGATCATGCGCCAGCAGGGTGCCCACGCCGTGGTCGGATTCAGCCACGAGTGCCCGGGCGGCTGGGGCGAGCTGATGCTGCTCGACGAGGATTTCCTGATGGAAATCCCGGCGGATCTCGACGACGACTTCGCAGCGATGACCGAGCCGCTCGCCGTCGGGCTCGAGCACGCGCGGCGCGGCCGGCCCACCAAGGAGGACATCGCGCTGGTGGTGGGCTGCGGAGCGATCGGGCTCGGGGTTATCGTCGGGCTCAAGCTCGCGGGGATCGCCCCGATCATCGCCGCCGATTTCCACCCGGCCCGGCGCGAGATGGCGCTGCGGATGGGTGCCGATCTCGCGATCGATCCGCGCGAGGTTTCACCCTACGATCCGCTGCCCGAGCTCGGCAATGCCCGCGCCAACCTGGTCTACGAATGCGTCGGCCAACCGGGTATGCTCCAGCAGATCGTCTCGGCCGTGGCGTTCGAGGCGCGGATCGTCATGGGCGGCTATTGCATGGAGCCCGAGCCGCTTTACGTGTTCTCGGCGCAGAACAAGCGGCTGACGATCCACTTCGCCGCCGGCGAGGAGCCGCAGGACATGGAGTTGGCCTTGCGGACGATCGCGGAGGGCAAGATCGACATCGCCGCGTGGGTCGGGGGGCGGATCGGGCTGTCCGGCGTGGCGGAGGCCGTCGCGCAGATGTCCGGACCGCTGGCGCCGGTGCGGACGGTGGTGGATCCTCGGCGGTTGTGACGAAGATCCTCCCTGTTTTCGCGTCAGCGCAAAGAGCGAGAATCCAAGCCTACTCCGCCGCTTCCATCGCTTCCGGCAGCTTCCCGCCGCAAGTCCGCATCGGCTCCTCGCTCATCATCGGCTTGATCCCGAGGCGCGCGAACAGCGCTGCGTCGGCGTCGTCACCCGCATTGGCGGTGGTCAGCAGGCGGTCGCCGGTGAAGATCGAGTTCGCGCCGGCCATGAAGCACAGCGCCTGGGTCTCGTCGGACATCGATTCGCGGCCCGCCGACAAGCGCACCATGCTCAGCGGCATGGTAATCCGCGCGACGGCGATGGTGCGGACGAATTCGATGTCGTCGATCTTGGCGAGCGGCGTATCGGCGAGCATGTCGCCCAGCACGGTGCCCTTGACCGGGACCAGCGCGTTGACGGGCACGCTCTCGGGGTGGCGCGGCAGAGTCGCGAGGGTGTGGACGAAGCCGACGCGATCGGCGCGGGTTTCGCCAAGCCCGACGATCCCGCCCGAGCAGACGTTGATCCCGGCGTTGCGGACGTGGTCGAGCGTTTCGAGCCGGTCGTCCATCGTGCGCGTGGTGATCACTTCGGCATAGCGTTCGGGCGACGTGTCGATGTTGTGGTTGTAGTAGTCGAGGCCCGCCTCGGCGAGCATCCCGGCCTGCTTGGGCGTAAGCATGCCCAGCGTCATGCAGGTTTCCATGCCCATCGCGCGGACACCGTTCACGATCTCGACGATCGCGGGCATGTCGCGATCCTTGGGGTTGCGCCAGGCCGCGCCCATGCAGAACCGCCTGGATCCGGAATCGCGCGCTTGGGCCGCCGATTGCAGCACCTGGCGGACATCCATGAGCTTGGTCGCCTCAACCCCGCTGTCGGCCTTGACCGACTGCGAGCAGTAGCCGCAATCCTCGGGACACCCGCCGGTCTTGATCGAAAGCAGCGTGCACAGCTGCACTTCACCGACCGCGTGGTTGGCCCGGTGGACCTCCGCGGCGCGGAACACCAGTTCGGTGAACGGAAGGTCGAACAGCGCGGCGATTTCGTCGCGGGTCCAGTCGGTACGGGGAGCGGCCTGAATCATCACTCCGCCGTTATCAGCTTGGGCCAAAGTGCGCTAGGTCCGAGGTTCGCCGGTTGCCCGCGAGGGCGCAGGCTTGGCCCCGAACGACGGAACCACCCAGGATGCGCGCCACCCCAGACTTCGATACCGGCCTCAGCGAAAGCGCCAGGCTGATCCGCGACGCCGCCGCGCGCTTCGCCGACGAGCGCATCGCCCCGCTGGCGGCCGCCATCGATGCACAGGACCGCTTCCCCCGCGAACTGTGGCCGGAGATGGGCGCGCTGGGCCTGCACGGCATCACCGTCGAGGAGGAATGGGGCGGCCTGGGGCTCGGCTATCTCGATCACGTCGTGGCAATCGAGGAAGTCAGCCGCGCCAGCGCTTCGGTCGGGCTATCCTATGGCGCGCACTCCAACTTGTGCATCAATCAGCTGCGCCGCTGGGGCAGCCCGGAGCAGAAGGCGAGATACCTGCCCGGGTTGATCTCGGGCGAACATGTCGGCGCGCTGGCGATGTCGGAAGTCGGCGCCGGCTCCGATGTGGTGGCGATGAAGCTGAAGGCGCTCGGCGTTCCCGGCGGCTGGCGGCTGACGGGGACCAAGTTCTGGATCACCAACGGTTCGGAAGCCGACACGCTGGTCGTCTACGCCAGGACGGGCGAAGGCACCAAGGGCATCACCGCCTTCCTGATCGAACGCGGGATGACCGGGTTCGCCATCGGCCAGAAGGTCGACAAGCTGGGCATGCGCGGCTCGCCCACCGCGGAATTGGTGTTCGACGATTGCTTCGTGCCCGATGACAACGTCATGGGCCCGGTCAACGGCGGGGTCGGCGTGCTGATGAGCGGGCTCGATTACGAGCGCGTGGTGCTGGCGGGCATCCAGCTCGGGATCATGCAGGCCTGCCTCGACACGGTCATCCCCTACGTGCGGGAGCGCCAGCAGTTCGGCCAGGCGATCGGCGCGTTCCAGCTGATCCAGGGCAAAGTCGCCGATATGTACGTCGCGCTGCAATCGGCGCGGGCTTATGTCCACGCGGTCGCCCGGGCGTGCGACGGGGGGCAGACCACCCGCTTCGACGCCGCCGGCGCGATCTTGCTCGCCAGCGAGAATGCGTTCCGCGCCGCGGGCGACGCGGTCCAGGCGCTGGGCGGCGCGGGCTATACCAAGGACTGGCCGGTCGAGCGCTATCTGCGCGACGCCAAGCTGCTCGACATCGGCGCGGGCACGAACGAGATCAGGCGGATGCTGATCGGCCGCGAACTGATCGGTGTATGATCGCCTGGGCGGTTGCATTTGTGATACATTGAAGATCAAAGTGCGCAGGGAGATGATGATGACCAACCAACTCGACATTCGCGACTTGCATGACGGACTGCCCTTCGGGGCGCGGATCGGCGGAGTCAGCCACGCGGCGCTGGCCGACGAGGCGGTTCGCGCCGAGCTCGTCCGCGTGTTCGAGGACCGCGGGTTCATCGTGTTCGAGGATGTCGAGCCGAGTGCGCAGATGCACGTCGCGATCAGCAACGTGTTCGGGCCGATGAAGGACCATCCGAGCAAGGCGGTGCCCCGGGTCGATGCGGACGGCATGCCGGGGTTGATCGACATGGCCACCCCGGCCGACGCCGACGGCGCGCTGCGGGTCGGCGGCAAAAAGCTGATCTCGTGGCTGCCATGGCACTTCGATCACGCCTACAACAACGAGCTGAACCGCGCCGGAGTGCTCCGCGCGATCGATATTCCGCCCGAAGGCGGGCTGACCGGGTTCGTCGACGGGATCGCGCTGTACCAGGCGTTGTCGCCGCACCTGCGCGCGGCCATCGAGGGGCACAACGTGCTCTACCGGATGAACGTGATGATGGACGAGCTGCGCTTCGGCCGCCCGGCGGACTATGCCGTGCTGTCCGAGCGCGGCGGTGCCAAGGCCGTCATGGACGCCGCCATCGGCACCCCGCGCGCGGTCCATCCGGCGGTGTGGACCCGCCAATCGGGCGAGAAAGTGCTCCACGTCTCGCCATGGATGGCCGAAGGGATCGAAGGCGCGGAAACGCCAGAGGGCGACGCCCTGCTCGACGCCGTGGCGCGCGAGATCTTCGCGCTGGCCGCGACGCAAGCGTATTTCCACGCCTGGAAGCTCACCGACATGGTGATCTGGGACAACTGGCGCGTGCTCCATTCGGTCAGCGGCCACGATCCCAAGTACCCCCGCCGGATGCAGCGCACGACGATCAAGGGCGACTACGGCCTCGGCTATTTCGAGGGCGGCGGCACCGGCAGCAAAGTCCTGGAGATGACGTTCTGATGGCCCCTGTCCTTATGGAACGCGCCACGATCGACGTCCTGGGCCATGCGATCGGCATCGCCTACGAGCTTCACGGCGACGCCGGCGGCCAGCCGGTCGCGCTGACCCCGGGGGGGCGCTTCACCATGGATTCGCCCGGCATCCGCGAAATGGCGCGGGATCTCGCGCAGGCCGGCAAGCGGGTACTGCTCTACGACCGGCCCAACTGCGGCTATTCCGATGTGTGCCTGGCCGGCACCAGCGAATCCGAGAACCAGGCCGAGGCACTCGCCGGGCTGATCCGCGCGCTCGATCTGGGCCCCACGGTGATCGCCGGGGGTTCGGGCGGCTCGCGGGTGTCGATGCTGGCGGCGGCGCGGCATCCCGAGCTGTGCTCGCACCTCGCGCTGTGGTGGATCAGCGGCGACCCGATCGGGCTGATGCAGCTTGCCACTTACTACTGCGGCGAGGCGGCGACGCTGGCCAGCCAGGGCGGGATGGAGGCGGTCCTGAAAGCCACCTCGTGGGCGGAGACCTTCGCCAAGAACCCGGCGGCGAAAGAGGCGATAAGGGCGCTGGATCCGGACGCGTTCATCGCGGTGATGCAGCGCTGGGCGGCGGCCTACGTGCCGTCGGACATCTCGCCGGTGCCGGGCATGAAGCCGCTCGACTTCGCGCGCCTGACGATGCCGACGATCGTGCTGCGCAGCCACCGCAGCGACCTGTCGCACACCGAGACGACCAGTTTGTGGGTCCACCGCCTGATCCCGCAATCGCGGCTGCTCGACCCGCCCTGGCGCGAGGACGAATGGAACTATCGCTCGGTCGAGGTCATCGCGGGCCGACAGCAGGGGTTGTTCGAGAGCTGGCCCCAGCTGGTCCCGGCGATCCTGGAGCTGGCCCGGGAATGACGCGCCGACAGGCACGATAAACCGTCCGTCATCCTGAGCGCGCTTCAGGGTGACGCGGGAAGTAACGTGAGCCGGGGACGCCGGCCTTTGGGAGGGACCGAAACAGATGCGTCACTGGATTCCGCTCGCCTTGGCCGCGCTGGCCCTCTCCGCGTGCTCCAAAGGCCCCGTCCAACCGGACACGGGGCTCGGCGCGGAAGCCGACTGGAGCGGCGTCGGCGGCGCGGCGGACGAGGCCGGATATAGCCGCCTGACCCAGATCGACAGCGGCAATGTCGGCAAGCTCGGGCTCGCCTGGTCGCTCGATCTGCCCGGCGAAGTGACGCTCGAGGCGACCCCGCTGGCGGTCGGCGGCGTGCTCTATTTCTCGGGCAGCTATGCCACCGTCTACGCGGTCGACGCGGTCAGCGGCCGGCAGTTGTGGAAGTACGATCCGCAGACCTGGAAGAACAATCCGCTGGCGATGCACTTCTCGTTCGGCGCCAATCGCGGCGTCGCGTTCGAGAACGGGAAGGTC
Source organism: Novosphingobium sp. (assembly GCA_039914785.1). Taxonomy (GTDB): domain Bacteria; phylum Pseudomonadota; class Alphaproteobacteria; order Sphingomonadales; family Sphingomonadaceae; genus Novosphingobium. The sequence continues at coordinate 12,306 of JBDSOM010000027.1, read as the reverse complement.
TTCGTGTCCGCGCTCGACGGGCGGCTGATCGCGCTCGACGCCAAGACCGGCAAGGAACGGTGGGTAACCCAGGCTGTGCCCCAGGGGATGTTCAACATTTCCACCGGCGCGCCGCGGACGATGAACGGCAAAGTGATCATCGGCAACGCCGGGGCAGACTTCGGCGCGCGCGGGTTCGTCACCGCGTTCGATGCCAATACCGGCAAGCTGCTGTGGCGGTTTTTCACCGTGCCCGGCGCGCCTGAGCAAAATGCCGGCGATCCCGCCATGGAACAGGCTGCCAAGACCTGGGGGCCGGGCTTCACCAAGGCCACCGGTGGCGGCGGGACGGTGTGGAACGGGATGACTTTCGATCCCGAGATGAACCGCGTCTACATCGGCGTCGGCAACGCCGGCGGCTACGATCCGAGCGTGCGCGATCCGGGCAGCAAGGGCGACAACCTCTACACCTCGTCGATCGTCGCGCTCGACGCCCAGACCGGCAAGTACCTGTGGCACTACCAGGAAAACCCGCGCGATTCGTGGGACTACAAGGCCACGCCGAACCTCGTGCTGGCGACGCTGAATATCAACGCCGCGCCGACCAAGGTCCTGATGCACGCGCCGACCAACGGATTTTTCTACGTTCTGGACCGCAAGACCGGGAAGCTGATCAACCAGCCCGGCAAGACCACGGTCGTGACCTGGGCCAAGGAGATCGACCTCAAGACCGGCCGGCCAGTAGAGAACCCCAACATCCGCTACGAAACCGGCGAGACCAAGATCTGGCCGGGCACCGTCGGCGGGCACAACTGGCAGGCGATGAGCTACAGCCCACGCACCGGGCTGGTGTATATCCCGGTCCAGCAAATCGGCGCGCGGTTCTACAAGACCGGGGCGCAGACCGCGAATTCGTTCAACGTCATGGGCCTGATGCTCGAGCCGATCATCGAGAAGGAAGGCGACGGCCACGGCTATATCGTCGCGTGGGATCCGGTCGCGCAGAAGGAGCGCTGGCGGGTCAGGAACGACTTCCTGTGGAACGGCGGGACGCTGGCGACCGCGGGCGACCTGGTGTTCCAGGGAACGGCCGAGGGGATGTTCAACGCCTACGACGCCAGCAGCGGCAAGCGGGTCTGGCAGTTCGACGCTGGCCTGGGGATCATCGGCGCACCGATGAGCTTCAGCGTCGGCGGCAAGCAGTACGTCTCGGTGCTCGTTGGCTACGGCGGCACGACTTCGGCTTACGGCAAGTTCATGGATGTGGGCTGGAAGTACGGCCAGCAGCCACGCCGCCTGCTGACGTTCGCGCTGGACGGCGCGGCCAAGCTCGCCCCCTCGCCGCCGCGCACGATGAAGGTCAATGCGCTCGACGATCCGGCGTTGGTCCTCGACGAGGCGGATGTCGCCGCCGGGCGCGCGCTATCGGTGCAGTGCGCCGGGTGCCACGGCATCGGCTTTCACGCCACCGGCACACCCGCACCGGACTTGCGTGAATCCGCGATCGCGCTGCGGCTCGATACGTTCGCGCCGTTCGTGAAGGCCGGGCGGATGGAGGCCGGGATGCCCAGCTTCCCGGCCCTGACCGACGTCCAGCTGCGCCAGATACACGCCTACACCCGCGCGCAATCGCGCGAGGTGCTGGGCCTGCGCAAGCCGACCGGCGTGCCGCCGCCCAACGCGAAGTTGTAAGGCGTGCCGCGTTCCTCGCCCGCCAACGGGGAGGAACCGGGAATAAGCGAAGGGGGTCCACCGCGGGCACTGTGCCCGCAGGTGACCCCCTTCCGTCAGCGACTACGCCGCTGCCGCCGTTTGGATCAGAAGTGCGCCTTGACGGTGATGCCGTACGTGCGCGGATCGCCCGCCGTGCCCGCGATCAGGCCGGTGTTGCCCGGCGCAATCTGCAGCAGTTCGAGGTACTCGGTATCGAACGCATTGCGGACCCAGCCATAGACGTCGATCCCCACGTCCGAGCGATAACCCGCACGGAAGTTCGTGAGCACATAGCCGTCGATCCTGGTGGCGTCGGACGGGCTCGCGTTGGACGAGAAGTCCGAACGATAGTTGCCGTCGACGCCGACGTAGAACTGGCCTTCCCTGCCCAGCAGGTTGGCTGGAACATTGTATTCCGCCCCATAGGAGATCGCGTACTTCGACACGCCCGGCAGGCGCTGACCCGACACGTTGCAGAACACTTGCGCGCCGCCCGACAGTTCCGGCGGGCACGGCGCACCGTCGAACCGCACATACTTGGCGTCGGTATAGGCGCCGTTGAAGTACAGGTTGAACCGCTCGCTCGGGCGCGCCGAGAACTCGACTTCGAGGCCCTGGGTGCGAACCTTTTCGGCGTTGGCGAGATAGCCGCGCGCCGTCGAGGTCACGCCTGAATTCACCAGCGCCTGATAATCGGCGATGTCGGTGCGGAACGCCGACAGGTTCAAGGTGGCCTTGCGGTCGAAGAACTGCGACTTCAGGCCGATCTCGTAGTGGTTGATCGATTCCGGCTTGATCGCCGCAACCGCCAGGTTGGGTGAGCCGTCGGCGAGGTTGGGCACGCCGTTGAGGTTGATCCCGCCGGTCTTGAAGCTCTTCGCGTACGTCGCATAGACCAGCACGTCATCGGTGAGCTTGTAGTTCGCATTGAAGTCGTAGCTGAAGTTCCAGGCACTGAAGTTGGCGGGCGCCCGCTGCGGGGTCAGCGCATCGCGCTGGGCCGTCGCGGCCGAACCCGGCGTCGCGGCGGTCAGCTCGTTGGCGAGGTTGCCGCCGATATAGACCCGCCGCTCGTACAGCCCGGTCTTCTTGTCGTAGTTGACGCGAATACCGGGCTGCAGTGTCAACCGATCGGTGATCTTCCAGCTCAGCTGCCCGAACAGCGCCGCGCTCGAGTTGTCGAGCGAGATGTTGTTGAGCGCCAGCAGGTTGTTGAGGATGCCGAGGTTGTAGTTGTTGAGCGGGTCGGCGCTCGGCGCCAGCAGCCACTTGGTCGCGGCCGAGCCGAGCTGCTCGGTGCCCTGGGTGCGGACCTTCTGGTTATAGCCGAACACGCCGAGCACGAAATCGACGCGATCCTTCGAGTAGTTGTAGCGGAACTCCTGGGTCCACTGGCTCTGCTGCGAAGGGTTCTGCGACTTGATCGTGATCGGCAGGCCGGTGAAGTCGCGGTCGTTCTCCGGCTTCCAGTCCCAGAACCGGTACGCGGTGACCGAGGTCAGCGTGCCCGGGCCGGTGTCCCACTTCACGCGCAGCGAGGCGCCGCCGATCTTGTTGCCGGCGTTGAGCGTGGCGTCGATGTCGGTCAGGCGATCATACACGTTGCGGGGCTGCGTGGTGTAGCCCTGCGCCGCGGCGAGCGCTGCATACTGGCGATTGGTCGCGCGCTGGGTGTTGACGAGCCGCACGAAGCTGGTGCCGCAGCATTCCGGGTTCTGCGTGCTGTAATCGCCGGCGAGCGTCACTTCGACATTGCTGGCCGGCTTCCACAACACCTGGGCGCGGACGCCGACGTTGTCCTGCTCGTTGATGAACTGGTTGGTGGCGATGTTGTAGATCGTGCCCCGGCGCGTGGTGTACGAGCTGGCGAGGCGCACCGCGACGGTATCCGACAGCGGCCCGGACGCCGCCAGCTTCACCTGGGTGAAGCCGAGGTTGCCGACGGTCGCTTCGCCGCGGAACTCGAAGTCGAACGTCGGTGCCCGCGTGGTCACGTTGACCGCGCCGGCGGTGGTGTTCTTGCCGTAGAGCGTGCCCTGCGGCCCGCGCAGCACTTCGACCTGGGCGACATCCAGGAAGTCGAACGTCGAGGACGCGGCGCGCGAGTAGTAGACGTCGTCGACGTAGATGCCAACGCCCTGGTCGAAGCCGTCGTTGGTCAGGCCGAACGGGGTGCCGATGCCGCGGATCTGCAGCGTCGTGTTGCGCGGGTTCGACGAGGTGTACTGTAGGGTCGGGGTCAACTGCTGGAGCCGGCCGATGTTGAACGCGCCGGTGTTGTCGATGTGCTCCCCGCCGATGACGGAGATCGCAAGCGGCACTTCCTGCGCGGTTTCCTGGCGGCGGCGGGCGGTGACGATGATCTCGCCGCCGTTGTCCACGGCGCCGGTGCCGACCGAGGTCTGCTGCTCGGCATCGCCGAGTTGGGCGTCAACCGCAGGGGCATCGACGGCTGGGGCATCGACGGCTGGGGCATCGACGACCGGGGCAACGTCGGCGGCAAACGCGGGAAGGGCGAAAAGCGCGGCGCTAGAGGCGCCCGCCAGAAGGAGCGTACGGAAGAACATGTGTAATCCTTTGAACTAGGGTCACAGATGCCTCCAGATGTCCGGTCGGCGGTTGTGGATGGTGGTGACGAAGGGTTTGAGGGAACTTGGGGGTTAAAGAACTTGGGCTGCAAATTGGGGAAGTGAAACTTCGCGGCGGATCAGTGCGGCTTGAGCCGCTTCTTCTCCGTCACGTCGATCTGGACGACCCGGCCTTCGTGGACCGTGAGGGACACGTTGCCGAACTTGAGGCCGGTCAGGGCCTCGCGCACGCTGGCGATGCTCTCTTCGAGCAGACGCAGCGCGTCGGGGGTGGCAGGGATTTCAGCATTCAGGGTCATGGCGGTCATGCTCCGTTGGTGGTGCCAGTGGTGGTAAAGGTGGTGGATCGCCGCGGCTGGATGCGAATGGTCTCGCCCAGGTGCGGCGGGGTCTTGCTGGCCTCGAGGTCGATTTCGATGACCCGCCCGCCCGGTGTTCCCAGCGTGCCTTCGACCCGCCAGACGCCGCCCTTGCGGAACACGTTGTCGACCAGCACGGTCTCGCCGCCGGCATCGACGATCTCGAGGTCGTGCGGACGGACGTGGATCTCGCCGCCGCCGGACTGCAGGCGGTTGGATTCGCCCACGAACCGCGCCACGAACGGGGTGGCGGGCTGCATGTAGACTTCTTCCGGCGTGCCGACTTGCTCGATGCCGCCGTGGTCCATCACGACGACGCGGTCGGCGAGTTCCAGCGCCTCTTCCTGGTCGTGGGTGACGAAGATCGAGGTCAGGCCCATCTGCTTGTGCAGATCGCGCAGCCAGCGGCGCAAGTCCTTGCGGACTTTGGCGTCGAGCGCGCCGAACGGCTCGTCGAGCAGCAGCAGCTTGGGCTCGATCGCCAGCGCGCGAGCAAGCGCGACGCGCTGGCGCTGGCCGCCGGAAAGCTGCGCGGGCAGGCGATTGCCGAGACCTTCGAGCTGGACCAGGCCGAGCAACTCCTCGGCGCGGGCCTTGATCACCGCCTTGGACGGGCGGTCGCGGCGCTTGCGCACATTGAGCCCGAAGGCGACGTTCTCGGCCACGGTCATGTGGCGAAACAGCGCGTAGTGCTGGAACACGAAGCCGACCCCGCGGTCCGCCACCGGATGGCCGGATACGTCCTGATCGCCGATCAGCACCTGGCCCGAATCCTGGAATTCCAGGCCGGCGATGATCCGCAGCAGCGTCGTCTTGCCCGAGCCCGACGGGCCAAGCAACGCGATGAACTCACCCTCGCGGATCTCCAGGTCGATGCTGTGGAGGGCGGGATAATCGCCGAAGCGCTTGGTTATGCCGTTCAGGCGAATCAATGACTTGCTCCCGTTTTAAGATCGAAGCGCCATTCGAGCACGCTCTTGGCGACGAGCGTGACGAGCGCCAACAGCGCCAGCAGCGAGGCGACGGCGAAGGCTCCGACGAAATCGTATTCGTTGTAGAGAATCTCGACATGCAGCGGCATCGTGTTGGTCAGGCCGCGAATATGGCCCGACACCACGGAGACCGCGCCGAACTCGCCCATGGCGCGGGCGTTGCACAGCAGCACCCCATACAGCAGCCCCCAGCGGATGTTCGGCAGGGTGACGTGCCAGAAGGTCTGCCAACCGTTCGCGCCCAGCGAGATCGCGGCTTCCTCATCATCCTTGCCCTGCTCCATCATCAGCGGGATCAGCTCGCGCGCGACGAACGGAAAGGTGATGAACACCGTCGCCAGGACGATGCCGGGCACCGCGAAGATGATCTTCACGTCGTGCGCCTGAAGCCACGCGCCGAAATAGCCGTGCGCACCGAACAGCAGCACGAAGATCAGGCCGGAGACCACCGGCGAGACCGAGAACGGCAGATCGATGAGGGTGATCAGCACGCTTTTGCCGGGAAACCGGAACTTGGTGATCGCCCAGCTCGCCGCGACGCCGAAGACCATGTTCAGCGGCACGCTGATCGCCGCGATGATCAGCGTCAGCCTGATCGCCGCGAAAGCATCGGGGTTCGTCACCGCGCTCAGGAACATGCCCAGGCCCTGCTTGAGCGCCTCGCTGAACACCGCGATCAGCGGCAGCAGAACGAAGAAGCCCAGGAACACCAGCGCCAGCGCGATCAGCGTGGTCTGCGCCACGCGGCTCTCGCCGGTCGCGCGCGCCGAGTTGCGGCGGCTCTTGAGCAGGCGGTGGCGCAAGGTCTCCCTGGTTACGGGTTCCGGCTCGGCCGAGGCCGAGAGCGGCACGATCGGCGATTCGGCGATGATTGCGGTCATGCCCCGGCCCTCCGGCGGCTGACCGCCTGGATCCAGTTGATCACCAGCAGCACGGCGAAGCTCGCCAGCATCATGACCATCGCGATCGCGGTGGCGCCGGCGTAGTTGTACTGTTCCAGCTGGGTGACGATTAGCAGCGGGGCGATCTCGGTCCGGCCGGGCATGTTGCCCGAGATGAAGATCACCGAGCCGTACTCGCCCACGCCGCGGGCGAAAGCCAGGGCGAAGCCGGTCAGCAGCGCGGGGTAGATCGCGGGCAGGATGACGCGGTTGAACGTCTGGAAGCGGTTCGCGCCGAGCGTCGCGGCGGCTTCCTCGACTTCCTTGCCGAGGTCCGCCAACACGGGCTCGACCGACCGCACCACGAACGGCAGGCCGACGAACACCAGGGCGATCGTGATGCCGAGCGAGGTGAAGGCGACCTTGATCCCGAGCGGATCGAGGAACTGCCCGATCCAGCCCGACGGCGCGTACAGCGCGGTCAACGCGATGCCGGCAACCGCGGTCGGCAGCGCGAACGGCAGGTCAACGAGAGCCGAGACCACGCGCTTGCCGGGAAACGAATAGCGCACCAGCACCCAAGCGACGAGCAGGCCGAAGATGGCGTTGACGAGGCCGGCGGCGGCAGCGGTGCCGAAGCTGAGCCGGTAGGCGGCCAGGGCGCGCGACGACAGGCCGACATCGACGAATTCCTGCCAGCCCATCCCGGCGGTCTTGAGGAAGATCGTCCCCAGCGGGATCAGCACGATCAGCGTCAACCACGCGAGCGTCAGCCCGAAGGTCAGCCGGAAGCCCGGCAGCACCGACGGCTGGCGCCAGGTCGGGGAGCGCCGCCCAAGGGCACGATTCTCCGCGCGGGAAGTGGATTGCGACATCTGCAGTGACCTGCTCGAATAGTGGAAGGGGTGTCTGCCGGTTGGCCTGCGTTACTTCTTGGTCGTGATCTGATCGAACACGCCGCCATCGTCGAAGTAGGTCTTTTGCGCGGCGGTCCAGCCCCCGAAGTCGGCGTCGATCGTGACCAGGTTGATGTGCGGGAACTGGCTGGCGAACTGCTGCGCGATCGCCGGATCGCGCGGCCGGTAGAAGTTGCGCGCGATCAGGGTCTGCGCCTCGGGCGTATACAGGAACTTGAGGTAGGCTTCCGCCACTTCGGTCGTGCCGTGCTTCTTCGCGTTCGCGGCGATCACCGCCACGGGGGGCTCGGCCAGGATGGACAGCGAGGGGATGACGATCTCGAACTTGCCCTTCCCCAGCTGCGCTTCGGCCAGATGCGCCTCGTTTTCCCACGACAGCAGGACGTCGCCGATGCCGCGCTCGACGAACGTCGTCGTGGATCCGCGCGCGCCGCTATCGAGCACCGGCACTTGCGCGAACAGCTTGGTGACGTAATCGCGCGCGGCCTGATCGGAGCCGCCAGCCTTCTTACCGTAAGCCCACGCCGCAAGGAAGTTCCACCGGGCGCCGCCGCTGGTCTTCGGGTTCGGAGTGATGACCTGGACGCCCGGCTTGATCAGGTCGCCCCAGTCCTTGATCGCCTTCGGGTTGCCCTTGCGGACCAGGAAGACGATCGTCGAAGTGTAGGGCGCGCTGTTGTCGGGCAGCGCCTTTTGCCAATCGGCGGGGAGCAGCTTGCCGCGCGTCGCGATCGAATCGATATCGTAGGCGAGGCCCAGCGTCGCGACGTCGGCATCGAGCCCGTCGATGATCGCGCGGCTCTGCTTGCCCGACCCGCCATGGCTCATCTTGAACGTAACGGTCTTGCCGGTCTTTTCCTGCCAGAACTTGGCGAAGGCGGGGTTGATCGCCTGATAAAGCTCACGCGTGGGGTCGTAGGAGACGTTCGTCAGCTCGACCGCATTGGGATTCGAATTGCCGCCCGAACAAGCGGACAACACCCCGGAAAGGCCCACGGCCACGGCGGCAGACAGGAAAAAACGGCGCTCGAACATTCGTTGTCTCCCTCGTGGTGTCCAACGTCTATACTCAATTAAATTACTAGACATTCAAATTCATCTTGGCTGCCTTAAAGCCAAACTATCAGCCGCCGTCCAGCCCACCTGTTACACAACGGCCTAAGCCGAACGCGCTTTGCTACAGACGAAGCCCCCGCCCATGCGCGAGACGGGGGACTTCGCCTGAGGTCGAAACGTCGCTAGCGCCATGCCGTTGCGGGGTCGGGGCATTCGCGGCGTCGTTCTGCGGTTCGAGCAGCCGGGTCAGCAGAACCTTGCCGAACTGCCAATCGCCGAGCTGTGAATCGGCGTTGATATGACCCGCTTCGCCGGCATCGGCGAACGCGCTGCCCCAGGCACGGGCCTGCTGCCGCGCCGTGCGAATGCCCATGTACGGATCGTTACGGCTGGCGACGAGGATCGAACGGAACGGCAGCGGCTCCGTCGGGGCGGGCGCGAACTGGCTCAGCCGCTCGTCGAGGGGAAAGAAATCGACCTCCGGCGGCGCGACGAGCAGCGCGCCGATCACCGGGCCATCGGCGGCCGGCCGCTCGTACTTCGCCCACCAGGCGACCGCGAGGCAGCCTAGGCTGTGCGCGACCAGGACCACCGGCCTGCTGGCATTGTGGATCGCCAGATTGAGTTGATTGACCCAGGTGTTGCGGTGGGGACGGTCCCACATGCCAAGCTCGACCCGCCGGACATCGCCGCGATCCTGCTCCCACAGCGTTTGCCAGTGCTCGGTGCCGCTGTTCTCCAGTCCGGGGACGGTCAGGATCAGCGGCTTCGCGGTGCTGTCATAAGGGTCGGACATCGGGCGGCTCCGGACCGGCTGGACCGAACGACTCGGCGCAGCCCTGGGGTAGGCCCTCGAGATAACTCTACTTCATTGATAGACAATAGGCTGGCGGCGAACCGTTGGCAATTTTCGGTGAGACGAATGGAGTGCCTCCTCACCCCGGTGGGCAGAGGAAGCCAGGGCAGGCCCTGCCGCCACCGCCTGGCCGATCAGCAACAGCGCCGGACCATCACCAAGCGCGGTTTTCGCCGCGAGCCCGAGCAGATCCAGCCGGGTCGACATTATCCGCTGGTTCGGCAAGCTGGCGTTCTCGACCAGCGCCACCGGCGTGTCGCCCGGGAGCCCTGCGGCGATCAGGTTCGCCGAGACTTCCCCCGCCGCCGCCTTGCCCATGTAGACCGCCAGCGTCGCATCCGGATCGGCGAGCCGCGCCCAGTCGAGATCGAGCGCTTCGCCGGCGCGGGCGTGAGCGGTCACGAACGTCAGCTTGCGCGCCAGCCCGCGCAAGGTCAGCGAGGCCCCGATCCCGGCCGCCGCCGCGCTCGCCGCAGTGATGCCCGGACAGATGCTGATCGGCACGCCCGCGGCGCGGCAGGCGTCGAGCTCTTCGGTCGCGCGTCCGAAGATGGACGGATCGCCGCCCTTGAGCCGCACGACGCGTTCGCCCGCCAGCGCGGCCTCGACGATCAGCGCGTCGATGGTCTGCTGGTCCCTGGAATGCCGGCCGGACCGCTTGCCGACGTGAACTAGCCGCGCGCCCCGCGCGGCGAGCGCGATGATCCCCTCGCCCACCAGCGCATCGTGGAACACCACGCTGGCCGCGCCGATCAGCCGCTCCGCCTTGCGGGTCAGCAGTTCGGGATCGCCCGGGCCGGCTCCGACCAGCCAGACCGTTCCAGGGGAGAAATCCGCATTAGACGCCAACGGTTTGGGCATGGGTTGCCTCTCTGGTTTCGCTGAGCAGGCGCTGGATCGCGGGGCGGCACGATCCGCAATTGGTCCCGGCCGAGAGCGCCTGGCCGACCGCCTCGACGCTCACCAGGCCGCCGGTGCCGATCGCCGCGACGATCGTCTTCATCCCGACGTCGAAACAGACGCAGACGATGGCTCCGCGATCGTGTGCGGGCGTGGCGGAGCGTCCGGCGAGCAGTTCGACCGATGACGGCAGGCTCGCCGCCGCGAGTTGCGCGATCAGCCAGTCGCGGTCGGGCAGGCGCCCCGTGCGCGTCAGGGTGAGGACCGCGTCGACCCGGCCATCGTTGAGCACGGCGACCCGCAAGCCGCCGCGCGCGGAATCGACGATCTCGACGCGGTCCCCCTTGGGCAGCACCGCCTTGGCCAGCACTGCCGTATCGCCGTCGCCGGCGAACTCGACCAGCCAGCCGCCGGCGACCCGCACCTTGGTGGCGTAAGCGGCCGGAATGACGTCGGGCACCTCCCGCGCGACGAGGAAACCGCGCCACTCGGGGGCGAGTTTCTCGATCCGCGCGGGGGTGGCCTTGAAGCCCGGTTGGCCCGAGACCGGATCGACGAGCGGGCGCGGCAGCAGCCCGGTGCGCCCGCCGGTCGACTGGCGATCGGTCCAATGGATCGGGGTGAAGATCTCGCCGGGGCGCTGGCCGGCACTGAGCTCGGCGCGGAACACGCTGTCACCTTGCGGGGTCGAGACCTGGACGAGGTCGCCGGCGGCGATGGCGTTGGCGGCGGCGTCGTCGGGGTGGATCTCGACCAGCGGCTCGCGGCGGTGCTGCGAGAGGCGCGGGGACAGGCCGGTGCGCGTCATCGTGTGCCACTGATCGCGGTAGCGGCCGGTGTTGAGCGTCATCGGCCAGCGGGCGAGCGGGGCTTCGCGCGCCAGCTGCACGGTGGCGACGAGCCGCGCCTTGCCGTTCGGCGTGGAAAAGCGGCCCCCGCTGAAAGGTGTGGCTGCGAACGGCGAGCCGCCCCACCGGAACGGTTCGAGCGCTTCGTAGTCCGGGTTGGAAATCGCCGCTTGCGCGGTCAGGTCGAACAGCCGCTTGCCGCCGTTCCGATACGCCGAAAGCCGGGCATGCTCGCGGTAGATGTCGGCCGGGCAGTCATACGCAAACTCACCCCTCCAACCCATTTCATGCGCGACTTTAGTGATGATCCACCAGTCGGGCTTCACTTCTGCCGGGCAAGGAAACAAAGCGCGCTGACGGCTGATCAGGCGTTCGCTATTCGTGACCGTACCGTCCTTCTCGCCCCACCCTGCCGCCGGCAGCTTGACCTGCGCGTACCGCGCCGTGTCGGTGTCCCCGATGCAATCGGACACGACGACGAACGGGCAGACGTCGAGCGCCTCACGGACCATGCCGGCATCGGGCAGCGAGACGGCCGGGTTGGTCGCCATGATCCACAGCGCCTTGATCCGGCCCTCCCGGACCTGGCGGAACAAGTCGACGGCCTTGAGCCCAGGCTTCGTGGCCATGCGTGGCGCGGCCCAGAAGCGTCTGACCGTCGCGACGTTCTCCGGCGTGAAATCCATGTGCGACGCCAGCGTTGTCGCCAGCCCGCCGACCTCGCGGCCGCCCATCGCGTTCGGTTGCCCGGTGATCGAGAACGGCGCCGCGCCGGGCTTGCCGATCCGCCCCGTGGCAAGGTGGACGTTGATGATCGCATTGACCTGGTCGGTGCCGCGGACCGCCTGGTTGATGCCCTGGCTGAACATCGTCACCGTGCGCGGGGTCGCGGCGAACAGCTCGTAGAAGGCGAGCAAGTCGGCGGCCGGAACGTCGCACGCCGCGGCGGTCGACCACAAGTCGCTCCCTTGAGCCAGCGCCTCCCAAAAGCCCTCGGGCGCATCGACGTGCTGGTCGAGAAACCGCCGGTCGAGCGCGCCTTCGGCGGCGCAGTGCGCCAGCAGGCCGTTCATCAAGGCGACGTCGCTGCCGGGGCGCAGCGCCAGGTGCAGGTCGGCGCTCTCGCACGTCTCGGTGCGGCGGGGATCGATCACGACCAGCTTGGTCCCGCGCTGCTCGCGCGCGGCCATTATCCGCTGATAGACGACCGGGTGGCA
>JBDSOM010000205.1:0-7504 GCA_039914785.1 Novosphingobium sp. | reverse complement strand
GATCTGGTGATCGCCAACCACGCGCTCGTCATGGTCAATGCCGCGCGGGCCAATGCGGGAGGGGGCCGCGACGCCGCCCAGCGCCCGACGCGGATCGTCTTCGACGAGGGCCATCACGTGTTCGAGGCGGCGGATTCGACTTTCGCCGCCGCGCTGACCGGGGCCGAGACGATCGAGCTGCGCCGCTGGGTGATCGGGCCCGAACGCGGCTCCAAGGGTCGCCGCCGCGGCCTGGCCGCCCGGCTCGCCGACATCGCCAGCTACGACGAGGACGGCGGCCGCGCGATCGCCGCCGCGCGGGACGCCGCCGAGGCGCTCCCGGTCGATGGCTGGCTGCCGCGCTTGCTCGAAAATGCCCCCAGCGGGCCGCTCGAGGAGCTGTTCTCCGGCGTTCGCGCACTCGTCTATGCCCGCGACGAAAGCGGCGGCGCCGAAGCGGGATACGGCCTGGAAACCGAAGCGGCCCAACTCGACGGGCGGTTCGTGGAGCTGGCGGGCAAGGCTCAGGCCGCCCTCGCCGCCATCCGCCAGCCGCTGATCCGCCTCGGCCTGCGCCTGGAGGCGATCCTGGTCGAACCGCCCGACTGGCTCGACGGGTCTGGCCGCGCCCGCATCGAAGGCGCGCGCCAGGCGCTGGGCTGGCGGGTCGACATGCTGACCGGATGGGAAGCCCTGCTCAACCGGCTGGGCGGCCCGGCCGATCCCGAATTCGTCGACTGGCTGGCCATCGACCGTTCCGAAGCGCGTGAGTTCGACATCGGGATCCACCGCCGCTGGCTCGATCCGATGAAGCCGTTCGCCAAAGTCGTGCTCGAGCCCGCGCACGGGGTGATGCTGACCAGCGCCACCCTGAAGGACGGCTTCGGCACGGACGGCGACGGGTGGACCGCCGCCGTGACGAAAAGCGGGGCGCCGCACATCGACGTCGCGCCCCGGCTGTCGGCGTTCCCCAGCCCATTCGACTATGCCGCCCAGGCCGAGGTCTTGATCGTTACCGACGTGCCAAAGGGTGATATTTCCGCGTTGGCGGGGGCTTATGGCCGGTTGATCGAGGCCGCGGGCGGCGGTGCGCTGGGGCTGTTTACCGCGATCCGCCGGCTCCGCGCGGTCTATGGCCGCATCGCCGATCGCCTCGCTCGCGGCGGATTTCCGCTGTACGCCCAGCACGTCGATCCGATCGACACGGGCACTTTGGTCGACATTTTTCGCGACGATCCCCGCGCCTCGCTGCTCGGCACCGATGCCTTGCGCGACGGCGTCGATGTGCCCGGCCACTCGCTGCGGCTGGTGATCATGGAGCAAGTGCCCTGGCCAAAGCCCTCGATCCTCCACCGCGCGCGGCGGCTGGCCGGCGGTGGATCCAAGTACGACGATGCGATCATCCGCGCACGACTGGCGCAGGCGTTCGGCCGATTGATCCGCAGCCGCGACGACCACGGCCATTTCGTCGTGCTGTCGTCGGCGTTCCCCTCGCGGCTGCTCAGCGCATTTCCGCCCGATACCCCGGTGCGGCGCATAACGCTGGACGAGGCTTTACAACGCGTCGCCCACAGTGCTTCTGGCAACTCTCACCAACCAGCGAGCGCCCACCCGACGCTATGAAGAAATTGGCCCTGTCATGAAGAAGTTGGCCTTGTTCCGCCACGCCAAGTCCGACTGGCACGACGCCAAGGTGCGGGACTTCGACCGTCCGCTCAACGCACGCGGGCGCAAGGGCGCGAAGATCATGGGCCGGCATATCCTCAAGTTCGGCCAGCGGTGGGACCGCATCATCGCCTCGCCGGCGGTGCGCTCGGCCGAAACGATCGAGATCGCCAGCCAGGGCGCTTCCGGCCTCCTGCCGATCAACTGGGATCGCCGGGTCTATCTCGCGAGCTCCGCCACGCTGATCGACGTGCTGCGCGAACAGGACGCCAGCCTCGGCGCGGTGCTGCTGGTCGGACACAATCCGGGCCTGGAAGACGTGATCTTCGACCTCGTGCCCGATAACGGCGACAATCCGCTGCGCGACGCCGTGGAGGAGAAATTCCCGACCGCCGCCTTTGCGGTGCTGGAGATCGACATCGACGACTGGGCGGATCTGGCCGAAGGCAGCGCCCGGTTCGTCCACCTCACCCGGCCGCGCGATCTCGATCCTGAACTCGGGCCCGAGCTGATCGACTGAATCACCATCCTGGGAACATCATCCTGGGATCGCTGGCGTCGGAGTCAGCGGGTTACGCTGTCGCGGCCAAGCCTTCGCCACAAATCGACGCGGCGCGCAGCCGCGCTCCCGAACTTATCACAGCGCCGGGACGACTATATCCCCCAGCGCGGTAGCGAGGCTACTCCGCTAGCGCAGCAGCGAGACGGGCGCGGATGGCGCGGAGGTGCTCGGAAATATCGCCGCTGGTCGTATCGGGCGGCACAATGGTGGTCCGCTGGCTGTCCAAAACCGTACCGCGGGCCTTTTTGCCGTCCGCCTCGATCGCCTGGCGCGCGCCGCGCAAGGTATAGCCTTCGCGATGAACGAGACCATCGATGCGCTGGACCAGAAGCACGTCCTCGGGCCGGTAATACCGCCGCCCGCCGCTGCGCTTGACCGGGCGAAGCATCGGAAACTGGTCTTCCCAATAGCGCAGCACGTGCTGGCGAATGCCCAGGAACTTCGCCACTTCGCCAATCGTGCGAAAGGCTTCCGGCGCCTTTCCATCGGCAGGCAAAGAGGCTGCGGAATCGCTCATTGTTCGGCGATACGGTCCTTGAGCATCTGGCTGGCGCGGAACGTCAGCACCCGTCGCGGCGTGATCGGCACTTCGACGCCGGTCTTGGGATTGCGGCCCACCCGCTCGGTCTTGTCGCGGAGCAGGAAGGTGCCGAACCCGGAAATCTTGACGTTATCCCCAACCGATAACGACTCGCACATATGGCGCAGAATCGCTTCGACCATCCCGAGCGATTCGGCACGGGACAAACCCAGTCTGCGGTTAATCGCTTCTGCCAAATCAGCGCGCGTCAGTGTACTCATGGAGCGCATATGCCCCTTCCCCCTGTTCGCGACCCGAGTCGGATATTACCGAAAAAACGCGCTGGCGCAACGGAATAGACGTGATAGCTGAGGGACGGCGGGCCGTCCGTTCGTGCAGTCTCCGATCAGGTGCGGATCAGGCTGGCGCCCCAAGCGAATCCACCGCCCATCGCTTCGAGCATGATGAGCTGGCCGGGCTTGATCCGCCCGTCGCGCACCGCCGTGTCGAGCGCCAGCGGAACCGACGCGGCCGACGTGTTGGCGTGCTGGTCGATCGTGACAATGACTTTGTCGGGCGACAAGCTCAGCTTTTTCGCGGTGGCGTCGAGGATCCGGGCATTGGCCTGGTGGGGCACGACCCAGTCGATGTCAGCGCTGGTCAGGCCAGCCTCGCCGATCACTTCGCGCAGGACCTCGGCCAGGTTGGTCACCGCGTGGCGAAAGACCTCCTTGCCGGTCATCCGCAGCTTGCCGACGGTTCCGGTGGTCGAGGGCCCGCCGTCGACATACAGCAACTGGTTGTGCGCCCCGTCGGCGCGCAGCTTCGACGCCAAGATGCCAGGCGCGTCGGGATCATCGGATTCGCGCGCTTCGAGCACCACTGCTCCCGCACCGTCGCCGAACAGCACGCACGTCGTGCGGTCTTCCCAGTCGAGAATCCGACTGAACGTCTCCGCGCCGATCACCAGCGCGCGCTGCGCCATCCCGGTGCGGATCATCGAGTCGGCCACGCTCAGGGCATAAAGGAACCCGGAGCAGACCGCCGCTACGTCGAAGGCTATCCCGCCGTTGCAGCCCAGATTGTGCTGCACGATCGTCGCCGTCGCGGGAAACGTCTGGTCGGGCGTAGCGGTCGCCAGGACGATCAGGTCGATGTCCTTGCCCGTGAGGCCCGCCGCCTCGAGCGCATTGCGCGCGGCATCGGTCGCGAGGGTCGATGTCGTCTCGTCCGGTCCGGCGATATAGCGGTTGCGGATACCGGTGCGCGATACGATCCACTCGTCGCTGGTGTCGACCATCTGCGCCATCTCGGCGTTCGGAACCGCACGCTTCGGCAGCGCCGAGCCGGTGCCGACGAGGACGGACCGCCTGACCATTGCCGGCGTCATTCGCCGGCTCCAGCCGGTGCGGTGCGCGTCTTGCGCAGGCTGTCTGCCCCGACACGATGAAGGTCGGCAGCGATACGCTCGGTCAAATTTTCCTCCAGAAGCCGCGCGGTCACCGCGACGGCATTGGCCACGCCCAGCGCGCTGGCGCTGCCGTGACTTTTAACGACGATACCGTTCAACCCGAGGAAGACGGCGCCGTTGTGATTGTTGGGATCGAGGTGGTGCTTGAGCAGTTCGGTCGCGGGCCGCGAGATCAGGAACCCCACCTTGGAGCGGAGCGAACTGGCGAAGCTGCGGCGCAGGAGGTCGGCGACGAACCGCGCGGTGCCCTCGATCGCCTTCAGCGCGATATTGCCCGAAAAGCCATCGGTCACGACCACGTCGACATCGCCGCGGTTGACCTTGTCGGCTTCGGTGAAGCCATCGAACGTCATCGCGAGTTCGCCGGAGGCGGCCTTGAGCTGGTTCGCGGCGTCCTTGAGCACGTCGGTGCCCTTGGTTTCTTCGGTGCCGATGTTGAGCAACCTGACCCGCGGGGAATCGAGCCCGGTAATGATCCGCGAATAGGCCGCGCCCATGATCGCGAACTGGACGAGATTGCGAGCGTCGCACTCGGTATTGGCGCCGAGATCGAGCATCACCACGTCGTTGGCGCCGAGCGTGGGGAGCAGTGCGGAAAGCGCGGGCCGATCAATCCCCGGCAGGGTGCGCAAGGACAGCTTGGCCATGGCCATGAGCGCCCCGGTGTTCCCGGCGCTGACCGCAGCCCCGGCGTGGCCGGTCTTCACTGCGTTGATCGCCATGCCCATCGACGTCGTCTTGGCCCGGCGCAGTGCCTGGCTCGGCTTCTCGTCGCCGCGGATAACGTCGGTGGAGTGCAGGATTTCGGACGAGCGGCGCAAGTTCGGGTGGTTGTCGAGCGCGGCCTTGATCCGCTCCTCGTCGCCCACCAGCAGAAACTTGAAACGATCGTAGCGGCGACGAGCGAGCGCCGCGCCTTCGATCATCACGCGCACGCCTTCGTCACCGCCCATCGCATCGACGGCGATACGCGGCAAAGACATCGGCGTTATCCTAAAATCGCGAGTTTAAAGACCGACCGCGATGATTTCGCGGCCGTTGTAGTGGCCGCAAGCGTTGCAGAGGTTATGCGGGCGCTTGAGCTCGCCGCAGTTCTTGCATTCGCTGAATGCATCGACCTTCAGCGCGTCGTGGCTGCGGCGCATGCCCCGGCGAGACGGGGAGGTTTTTCTTTTGGGGACAGCCATGTCGGCACCTGTTCCTGCAAATCGTGTTCTAAAAGCGGGCCACGCGAGCCGTGAAGGCCGGCGGCGACGAAGGCGCGCCTATAGCGAATTTAACGTGCGTTGCAAGCACTCGCAGGCTAGCAGTCGCGTCAACGAATACCGGGGGAGATCGCGAATGTTGCTGCCGACCACGCTATGCCTGACCGCCGCGGCGATCATCATCAATTTCTGGCTGGGCGTACGCGTCAGCAAGCTGCGCCACGCCCTGGGCGTATCGGTCGGCGACGGCGGACAAGAGCCGCTGGTGCGGCGCATGCGGGCCCAGGCCAACTTCCTGGAGAACACCCCGCTCACCTTGATTCTCATCGCCGGGGTCGAACTGGCCGGCAAAGGCGGCGTCTGGCTCGCACCGGCGGGCGCGGTGTTCATCCTGGGCCGAATCGCTCATGCCATCGGCATGGACGGCGGATTCAAGGCGGGTCGGCCGATCGGAATGCTCACTACGTACGTGCTCCAGCCCGCCCTGATCGTCGTCGCGGTGCTTGCCAGCGTCGGCCGCGGCTGAGGCGAAGTTGACGGAAGTCACACGGTTCAGAGGCCAACCGTTACCCCGCGTAACCACCTGTCACCCCCTGTAACTCTAGCCGAACCGGCTGTCCGCCACAAACGGGTTGGTCGCCCGCTCGTGCCCGAAAGTGCTGGTCGGGCCGTGCCCGGGCAGGAAGGTCACGTCGCCGCCAAGCGGCCAGAGCCGCTGGGTGATCGAATCGAGCAGGTCCTGATGGTTGCCCTTGGGAAAATCGGTGCGCCCGATCGAGCCCTGGAACAGCACGTCCCCGACGATCGCGAACCGCGACGGCGCGTGGTGGAACACGACGTGACCAGGCGTGTGTCCGGGGCAATGGATCACGTCGAGGATCACCTCGCCCACCGTCACCGTATCGCCATGATGGAGCCAGCGATCGGGCTCGAAACTCTCGCCCTCCAGGCCGTAGCGCTTGGCCGGATCGTCGAGGCTCTCGATCCAGAAGCGATCGTCCTCGTGCGGGCCTTCGATCGGCAGGCCGAGTTCCTTGGCGAGCACCCCGGTCATCCCGCAGTGATCCATGTGACCATGGGTGACGAGCAGCTTTTCCAGCGTCACGCCGGCTTTGGCGACGGCAGTCTTGAGCCGATCGAGATCGCCCCCCGCATCGACCAGCGCGCCCCGCATCGTCTTGGTGCACCAGATCAGCGAGCAATTCTGCTCGAACGCGGTAACGGGGATGATCGCGGCGCGCAGCGGCGGTTGGGTTCCATCGGACATGCGCGGGAGATGGCGGGGCCAGGCGGCAGAATCAATGGGCGTCATGAATGGGCCGCCGCCCTCAGCGACTTGGGCCAAGCCAGGCCGTCAGCGATCGCGGGCCAACGTGCAGATCACAGCCGCCCGCTCTTCCACACCACGCGGCCAATCACCTCGATCTCGGCCGGCGCCAGCTCGATCGAATCGTAAGCGCGGTTGTCGCTGCGCAGGACGACCAGCCCCGGCCGCCCCGTCTCCAGCCGCTTGACCAGCAACGCGCCGTCGACCCGGAGCACGTGAATCCCGTCGCGCGGCGCTTTGGGAGTGCGGTCGACCAGGATTTCGTCCCCATCGCGCAAGGTCGGCTCCATCGAATCGCCGGCGACCGCGATCGCGGAGAGCATCGCCGGATCCAGCCCCTGCTCGCGCAACCACTGCGGCGTCACCCCGAAGGCGCCGAACGGCGTCTCCTCGTCGGCGAAGGCGCCCGGCCCGGCGGACGCGCTGAGCGGCAGGCGAGGAATGCCGATCCAGTCGCTGCGGGTAAACTTTCGCCGCGATCCAGAGGATTTTTCCTCATCGGGCGCACCCAGCTCCGCTTCGGCGACTCCGAAGAACCGCGCGAGCGTCTTGCGGTCGGTTTCCTCCAGCTTGCGCGGGCTCCCTTTGCGCACGAACTGCTGAAGATACGTAGAGTTTCGCCCGATCAGGGCGGACAACCGGGACAAGCTGGAGCCATGCTCGGTGGCCAGTTCCAGCAGGCGGGCGCGCGAATCATTGATAACCATCTTTTTGCTTTACCCGATGTATTTTTCCTAGACAAGTAGGATTTCACCGAGAAGAAACGGGGATCGTT
>JBDSOM010000002.1:0-10555 GCA_039914785.1 Novosphingobium sp. | reverse complement strand
CCGGCCGCGAAGATCCGCTCCTCGATGGTTTCAAGCGCCTTGGTGTCGCGCCCCGTCAGGATCACGTGCGCGCCCGCCGCGCCGAGCGCCTCGGCGGTTGCCGCACCGATCCCGCGGCTCGCCCCGGTGACGAGCGCCAACTGTCCTTCAAACGGCTTCACGCGACTTTATCGACCGGCAGCAGGCTCGGTTGCTCGGTCCCGTCACGCTCGGCCAGATCGGTCAGGCGCGTCGGGTACTCGCCCGAGAAGCAGGCATCGCAATACTGCGGTCGCTTGTCGTTGCGGGCCGCCTCGCCAACGGCGCGGTAGAGGCCGTCGATCGAGATGAACGCCAGGCTGTCGGCGTGAATGAACTTGGCCATCGCCTCGACGTCCATCCGCGCGGCGAGCAGCTTCGAACGCTCTGGCGTATCGACGCCGTAGAAGCACGAATGCTCGGTCGGCGGGCTGGCGACGCGCATGTGGACTTCGGCGGCACCGGCATCGCGCATCATCTGCACGATCTTGAGGCTGGTGGTGCCGCGCACGATCGAATCGTCGATCAGGATGATCCGCTTGCCCTGAACGAGCGCGCGATTGGCGTTGTGCTTGCGCTTCACGTCGGCGTTGCGGGCGCCGTCCGAGGGCTGGATGAAGGTGCGCCCGACATAGTGCGAGCGGATGATCCCCAGCTCGAACGGAATGCCCGATTCCTGGGCATAGCCGATCGCCGCGGGCACGCCGCTATCGGGTACAGGGATGACGATATCGGCGACGGCGAGCGCTTCCTTGGCCAGTTCCTTGCCGATCGCCTTACGCACTTCGTAGACCGAGCTGCCGCCCATCACGGAATCAGGCCGGCTGAAATAGACGTGTTCGAAGATGCACGGCCGCGGGTGCGCATGGTGGAACGGCCGGTGGCTCGAGACGATGCCGGCGTGATCGACCTGGACGAGCTCGCCCGGCTCGATCTCGCGGACGAAATCGGCCCCGACGACATCGAGCGCGACGGTTTCCGAAGCGAAGACCACCGCGTCGCCGATCCGGCCCATCACCAGCGGCCGAATGCCGAGCGGATCGCGGCAGGCGATCATGCCTTCGCTGGTCATGCAGATCAGCGAATACGCGCCTTCGACCATCCGCAGCGCATCGACGAAGCGATCGAGCAGGGTGGGGTAGCGGCTCGTCGCGACGAGGTGGATGATCACCTCGGTATCGCTGGTCGACTGGAAGATCGAGCCCTTGGACACCAGCTCGCGCTTCAGCGTCATGGCGTTGGAAATGTTGCCGTTGTGCGCGATCGCGAACCCGCCAGAAGCGAGATCGGCGAACAATGGCTGGATGTTGCGGAGGCCCGACCCGCCGGTGGTCGAGTACCGGACGTGGCCCGAGGCCATCGTGCCCGGTAGTTCGGCGAACAGGCCGTTGTCGGAGAAGACTTGCGCGACGTGGCCGATGCCTTTGTGCGAGTAGAATTCGGTGCCGTCGAAGCTGGTAATCCCGACCGCTTCCTGGCCGCGGTGCTGTAAAGCGTGGAGCCCCAGCGCGGTCATTCCGGAGGCGTCGCGCGTGCCGATGACGCCGAACACGCCGCATTCCTCATGCAGCTTGTCCCCGTCCAGATCGGAGGGGCCGACATCCCACGGCGTTTCATCGTGGAATGGTTGTGTGATGTTCATGGAATCGCCTGCCAGTCGCGCTCTGTGCGAGGCGCATTTGGCGCTTGTTGCCTCCAAAAGCAAGGGGAGGGGCCGGCGCTGCGAGACCTGCTCTCGTCCTTTGGACGACGCGCATTTGGGGCGCAGTTGACCAAGTTGATGAAGTGCACCCGCTATAGCCGCTTTTTCGGGAACTTCTGCTATCGGGTGTAACCCCCTGTAACCCCCTGTAACCCAGTGTAACCTTGCAAGCGGAGCTTCACATCATGGCACTACCGAGCAGCGAGCGCGTGGCGATCATCGGCGCAGGGCATGTCGGTGCCACGACCGCTTATGCATTGATGTTGCGGGCGCTCTTTCGCGAGATCGTGCTGATCGACAGCAATCCCGACCTCGCCCGCGCCGAGGCGGCCGATCTTGCGGACGCCAACGCGCTGGCCCGGCCGGGCAGGATCTGGGCCGGGAGCTATGCCGACGCGGCCGGCGCGGGCATCGCGATCATCACGGCCGGCGCGGCGACGCATGGGACGGAGACCCGCATCTCGGTCGCCGCCCGCAGCGCGGTGATCGTCGGGCAGTGCGTGGACGCGCTGATCGCGGCGGGCTTCGGCGGGATCATCCTGGTAGCGGCCAACCCGGTCGACCTGATGGCGCTCACCGCGTTTCGCCGATCCGGCCTGCCCGCGGCCCAGGTGATCGGAACGGGGACGCTGCTGGACACCAGCCGCCTGCGCCAGGAGCTGGCCAGTCGCCTTGGGGTCGCCCCCAGCGTGGTGGATGGGCTGGTGCTGGGAGAGCACGGCGATAGCGAGGTCGTGGCGTTTTCCAGCTTGCGCGTCGGCGGCCTGCCGCTCGATCGCTTCGCGGCCCCCGCCGCGGAACCGGATCATGCGGAAGTCGCCTCCACCGTCCGCGACGCCGCGTATGCGATCGTCGCCGGCAAGGGCTACACGTCGTTCGGTGTCGCCACCGCGATCGTCCGCATTTGCGAAGCGATCGTCCGCGACGAACGCTCGGTGCTGCCGGTCTCGACCCTGCTGACCGGACAGTTCGGCATCGACGATGTCTACCTGAGCCTGCCGTGCGTCGTGGGGAACGGCGGCATTCAACGCGTGCTATCGCCGCAACTGTCGGATGGCGAAACCACCGCCTTGCGCGCGTCCGGCGATATCCTGAAACGCGCGTTTACGAAGATCGCGTAGCACCCGCTCGCTCAGGCCGGCGGCGGACTTTCGCCCGGCCGCAGCGTCAGCACGCGGACGCCGTCACGGGTGACCGCGACGGTGTGCTCGAATTGCGCGGACAGCTTGCCATCGACGGTCACGACGGTCCAGCCATCGTCCTGGGTGCGGACGGCCCGGCGCCCCTGGTTGAGCATCGGCTCGATCGTGAAGACCATCCCCTCCTTCAGCATCACGCCGGTCCCGGGCTTCCCGAAATGGAGCACCTGGGGCTCCTCGTGCATCTCCTGCCCGATGCCGTGGCCACAATATTCCCTGACGACCGAATAGCCGGCGCAGCGGGCGTGCCGTTCGATCGCATGGCCGACATCGCCGAGGCGCGCGCCCGGCCGCACCGCGTGGATGCCTTTCCACAGCGCCGCGTACGTCGTCTGGACGAGCCGGCGCGCGGCGGGCGTGACCTCGCCGATCATGAAGGTCTTGCTGGAATCGGCGATGTAGCCGTTCTTTTCGAGGGTGATGTCGAGGTTGATGATGTCGCCATCCGCGACACGTTCATGGGGCGAGGGGACGCCGTGGCAGACGACCGCGTTGCGCGAGCAATTCAGCACGAACCCATAGCCGTACTGGCCTTTGCTCGCTGGCCGCGCGCCGAGCCCGCCGACGATGAACGCCTCGACCATGCCGTCGATCTGCAAGGTCGTCAGGCCGGCGAGTGGTTGCGCCTCGAGATACGTGAACACCGACGCCAACAGGCGGCCGGATTCGGCCATGAGCGCGATTTCCGCAGGGCTTTTGATCATTCTACGGCGAGCAGGACATTGCCATGATCGAGACCGGCGTCCTTGAGTTCCCGCGCGGCAATTTGCTGGAAGGTCAGCTGGGGATTGAGCTCGCACAGCATCCCGATCTTGATCCAGAACGCCGCCTGGGCATTGATCGACCGGAACGAGACCTTGCTGGCCTTGCGCAGCTGATCGTGCAGATCGTCCTCGATATTGACCAAACCCACGCGGCACTCCTGGATATACGAAACATATACGTAGCGTATATCCAAAGGGCGGACTTGGCAAGGCTGGAGAGGTCGGTGCCGGGTTCACGCGGCGGCTGGCCGGGCCGATAAGTCCGGCGCGCTGCCGACGGTGCGGGCGTTGTGGAGGAACAGGAACATGATGCTCCCGATCACGCAGGCGCATCCGGCGATCCCGATGTAGCGGCGGAAGTGATCGTTGACGCCGGCGAACATCGTCTGCACCAGCGTCAGGATGGCGAACACCGGCAGGCTGCCGTTCATCTGGCTGAAGGCGATGAACGTGAGCGGATAAGAGATAATGCCGACCAATGCGACGCGGCGCGAACCGAACAGATCGGTCATGCGCCCGGCGACCGGGATCGCGAGCATGCTGATGACGCCGAGCGCGCCGACCATGGCGTTGATGTTCACATCCGCTCCCAGGAAAATTCGCGCTGCCAGGTCGCGCGGTTAACGCGAGCCCCGGGCGGGGTGCAGCGCTTGTGCGCCGTCGTGCAGGTTTGAACCTGGCGATTTCGCGAGCCTTGCGACACCAGTAAAAGGCTCTGCCAGTCAGAGGAGTATCCTCTACCCCCAGCGTTTGCCCCAGCGTTTGCCCCAGCGTTTGCCCCAGCCTTTGCCCGCCCGCTTTCCCCGGCTTGCCACCGCCGCAGCGTCCCCCTAAACCCCGGCGACCGTCCGCCCTTATCGACAGGCCCCCGCTTGATCCTCTCCCCGTTCGAATGGACTATCGCCAAGCGCTACATGCTTCCCGGGCGAGGGGAGGCGTTCATCGCGCTGGTGGCGGGGATCAGCCTGGTCGCAGTGATGCTCGGCGTCGCCGCGCTCGTCATCGTGATGAGCGTGATGAACGGCTTTCGCGCCGAACTGCTCGACAAGATCGTTGGCCTCAACGGTCATGCCATCATCCAGGCTTACGGCGGGCGGCTGAACGATTGGGAGGGCGTGCTCAAGGAAGTGAAGGCGACGCCCGGCGTGGTGAAGGCGACGCCGATGATCGAGCAGCCGCTGCTGACCACTTTCAACGGCCGGGTCGAGGCGATTATCATGCGCGGCAACACCGCGCCCGACATCGCTGCGCTCAAGCCGAAGGTGAAAGTCGGCAACCTCGACGAACTGCGCCCCGGCGCGGGCAATATCGCCATTGGGGTGCGGCTGGCGGAAAATATCGGGGCGCGGGTCGGCGACACGATCACGATCATCAACCCGCTGGGGCGCACCACCCCGTTCGGCACGGTCCCGCGCGAGATCGCGTATCATGTCTCGGCGATCATCGAGATCGGGATCTACGACTACGACAACGCCTTCGTGATCATGCCGATACCCGATGCCCAGACATTGCTGCTGACCGGCGATGCGATCGGGATGATCGAGGTCACGACCGTCGACGCCGATACCGTCGGCGACACGATGGGCCCGCTGGCGCGCAAGCTCGCTGGCCAGGCCGTGGTGACCGACTGGAAGACGATCAACGCTTCGTTGTTCGAGGCGCTGGCGGTCGAGCGAGTGGCGATGTTCGTGGTCCTGTCGATCATCGTGCTGGTCGCGGTGTTCAACATTTTGTCGTCGCTGATCATGCTGGTGCGCGCCAAGACCCGCGACATCGCGATCTTGCGCACCATGGGGGCGACGCGGCGCTCGTTGCTCAAGATCTTCGTCACCGCCGGTTTCCTGATCGGCGCGCTGGGGACGGCTGCCGGCCTGGTCCTGGGGTTCGTCTTCCTCTATTTCCGCCAGCCGGTGGTGCGGGCGATGGAGTTCGTCACCGGGCAGAACTTGTGGGATCCGTCGATCCGCTTCCTGACCGAGCTGCCCAGCCGCAGCGACCCCAAGGAGATCGCGATCATCTGCGTGATGGCGCTGGTGTTCAGCTTCTTGGCGACGCTTTACCCGGCGTTCCGCGCGGCGAGTACCGATCCCGTGCAGGTGCTGCGTTATGAGTAATCCCGTGGTCAGTTTGACCGGCCTGACCCGCAGCTTCGAGCAAGGCGGGGTGCGCATCGACGTGCTCAAGGGCGTGAACCTCGCGATCCGGCCCGGCGAGATCGTCGCGCTGCTGGGGCCGTCGGGCTCGGGCAAGTCGACGATGCTCCAGGCGATCGGGCTTCTCGAAGGCGGGTTCGGCGGGAACATCGAGATCGTCGGCAAACAGGCGGCGAGCCTTTCGGGCGACGCGCGCACCACGTTGCGGCGCGAACACATCGGCTTCGTCTATCAGTTCCACCACTTGCTGCCGGACTTCTCGGCGATCGAGAACGTGGTGCTGCCGCAACTGGTCGCCGGTACGAAGCGCGATGCCGCCGACGCGCGGGCCACCGAGCTGCTCACCGCGCTTGGCCTCAGCGAACGCCTCCATCACCGGCCAAGCCAGCTTTCCGGCGGCGAACAGCAGCGCGTCGCGGTGGCACGGGCGCTCGCCAACAAGCCGGAACTGGTCCTGGCCGACGAGCCGACGGGCAACCTCGACGAGGCAACCGCCAACAAGGTCCTCGGGGAATTCCTGCGCCTGGTGCGGGGCGAGGGCAGCTCCGCGCTGATCGCGACCCATAACGAGCGGCTGGCGGCCCAGATGGACCGGGTCGTGAGGCTGCATGATGGCGTGCTGACATGACCGAAAGGTAATCCGTCGCGGCTTGAATTCGCGATGCGGAGTGCCAAAATCGGTATCACACGTCATCGAGGGATAGAAATGTCATGAGCAATGCCCCCAGCACTTTCCGCGCAGAATCCGGCCAGGACGTTCATTTCGACTGGGACGAGTCGGCGGAACTGCATCGCCGCCACGACAGTGGCCTGCTGGCGGGCTTCAAGGCGGTGCGCCGCGGCACCCTGGCCGAGTTGATCCGCTTCGTCATGCATCTGCCCGATGCCGAGCGCCGCGATTATTCTATCGAAAAAGCCGGCGACCACCGCCTCGAATGGCCAGAGATCACCGCGCTCGCCAAGCGTCCGGATTTTCCGACAGCTTGAGCGATCCCAGGACGATCGCGGACTTCTCCGCCCGCCTGCCCGATGGGGCGGAGGTCAGCCTGGCGGACAAGTTCGGAAAGGTCCTGCTGATCGTCAACACCGCGTCGAAGTGCGGGTTCACTGCCCAATACGCTGGGCTGGAAGCGCTGTGGCGCAAGTATGCGGAGCGCGGGTTCGAGGTCGTGGCCTTCCCGTGCAACCAGTTCGGCGCGCAGGAGCCGGGCGACGCCGCCGAGATCGCGGAGTTCTGCGCGGTGAATTTCGGTGTGTCGTTCCCGCTCATGGCCAAAGTCGACGTCAACGGCGCTGGCGCGGCACCGCTCTATCGCTGGCTCGAGGATCAGGCGCGCGGGATCTTCGGGACGCGCAAGATCAAGTGGAACTTCACCAAGTTCCTGCTCGGCCGCGACGGCAAAGTCGTGCGGCGCTATGGCCCCGGGGTGAAGCCGGAGAAGATCGCGCGCGATATCCAGCGGATGCTGTGATTGATACTCCCCCGAAGCGGGGAGGAGCTACCCCGCCAGCCCGATCAGCGATCCCTCGTTCACCGAGGCCACCGCCGCCTTGAGCTCGTCGATGTTCGCGGCGCTGCCGTCCGCTTCGATCATGAAGCGGTTGCCGACCACGACGCTGAACTTGCCCGAGCCGCTCGTCTTGTTCCAGCGTTCGGTTTGCATCCGCCCGTTCACCGTGCCGGTCCGCTCGTAGCCGTCGGCATCCTCGCGGGACTGCGAAACGCCGATTGCGCTGCCGAGCCCGGCGAGCGCGCCCACCGCGGCCATGTCGGTGATCTTGAGTTGGAAGCTCTTGTCGCCGGCGCTGTAAGTGCCGTTGGCCTCGCTGCCCATCCCGCCCATCGAAGTCGCCTCGACGGCGGTGCGGGCGTAGCCGGCGATCGCGGTGGGCAAGAGCGCCTGCAGCTTGGCGGGTTCGACCGCGGGCTTCTTCGCTGCCGCCTCCATCTCGCTGGCGGCCTGCTGCGCCTTGTCGAGGTTGATCGTGCCCACGCCCGGCACGGTGACCGAACCGCCGGCGACCCCGCTGTCGCTCATGTAGGTCGGCCCGGGGACGAACGCCCCGACCGCGCTGCGTCCGATCGCGCCGACGATGATGTAAATCAGCACTGCGCAGACGATCGTCACGGCGGTGTAGGCGACGGCCTTGTCCTGCGGAACCTTCATCAGCGGCGTCGCGCCTGTGTAGAGCAGATAGATGCTGTAGAGCCCCAGGATCGCCAGGAACGCGAGCGAGGGAATGATCCCGAACACCCCCGCGACGAGCCCGGCGGTCCAGCTATAGGCCACCAGCTTGACGGCGTTCAGTCGGCTGGACTGGCCGCCGAACTTCGGCGCGAGGAAATCCGCGATCAGGCTGAGCACGATGATCCCGAGGACGCTCAGCACATATGTCGCGATCGCCGAGCTCAGCGAACTGAGCAGACTGGGCCGGTAACTGAAACCGAGCGCGCCGTAACCGAACACCTGGCCGCCAATGAAGCTCGCGACCGGTCCGATCGCGGCCAGTGGCAGGACGTAGCCGACCAAGATGTCCCGGATCGTCGCCGGCTCTGCTTCGATCTTGGGCCATTCCGCAAGCGGCTTGAGCAGGATATTCTTCGCTCGGTCGATCAGCGGGTTGCCGCCGCCGCTGGTCACATCGTTCATCGCCACTCCTCCGCCCGCAAGGGCTGCGGACCTTAAGCAGATCGGAGCAGACCACACTGGCCCGGCATTGCATAGCCTCGGTGCGGGCCGGGCGGACGCTTTTCCCCTAATACCGTCGCGCGGCGGCTTGATTGGAGGGCGCGCGCACCGCTAGCGTGGCGCGATGGCTTTCGCTCCGTTCGTCCCCTTGCGCGTCCAGTCGAGCTATTCGATGCTCGAAGGCGCGATCGATCCCAAGGCTATCGCCAAGCTCGCCAAGGACCGCGGCTTTCCGGCCATCGCGATCGTCGATCGCAACGGCCTCTACGGCTCCTCCGCGTTCGCCGGAGCGTGCCGCGATCTCGGCATCCAGCCGGCCACCGGCACCCTGCTGGGGGTTGCCCGCGCGCGCGGGCCGAAAGACGATGTCGCGGTCGATTGGCTAGCCCTTTACGCGCAGAACGAGGCGGGCTGGCTCAACCTCTGCCACCTCGTCAGCCGCGCCCACCTCGACCGCCCGCTGGAACTCGAACCCCATGTCCGGCTGGAGGACCTGACCGGCCACAGCGAGGGCCTGATCGCGCTGACCGCGGCGGGCGAGGGCGGCCTTGCGCGGCTCCTGGCCGATGGCAAGCACGCCGACGCGGCGGCTTACTGCGACCGCCTGCAGGCGCTGTTCCCCGACCGCCTGTATATCGAGATCGCCCGCACCGGCGATCAGGTCGCGGAAAATGCCGAGGAGGCGCTGATCGAGCTGGCGTACGCGCGCGATCTTCCGCTCGTGGCGACCAACCCTGCCAAGTTCGGGGAGCCGAATTTCCACTCCGCCCACGACGCGCTGCTGTGCATCGCCAACTCGACCCATATCGATGCGCCCGACCGCCCGCGCTCCAACCGCGAGGACTGGGTTAAGTCCGCGCCGATGATGGCCGAGCTGTTCGCGGACTTGCCCGAGGCGATCGCCAACACGCTCGTCGTCGCCCAGCGCTGCGCCTTCGCCCCGCCGAAGCGCAAGCCGATCCTGCCGAGCCTGGCCGGCGACGCCCAGGGCGAGGCGCGGATGCTGGCAGAGGATGCGCGGGCAGGGCTGATGCGCAGGCTCCAGGCCTATCCCGGCGAAGAGTTTCAGGATTATTTCGATCGGCTCGAGTTCGAGATCGACGTGATCGCCGGCATGGGCTTTTCCGGTTATTTCCTGATCGTCGCCGATTTCATCAAATGGGCCAAGGAGCAGGGCATCCCGGTCGGGCCGGGACGCGGCTCGGGCGCGGGCTCGCTGGTCGCCTGGGCGCTGACCATCACCGATCTCGACCCGATCCGGCTCGGCCTGCTGTTCGAACGCTTTCTCAATCCCGAGCGCGTCTCGATGCCGGACTTCGACATCGATTTCTGCGAAACCCGGCGCGGCGAGGTGATCCGCTACGTCCAGCGCAAATACGGCCACGATCACGTCGCCCAGATCATTACCTTCGGCACGATGAAGGCACGCGCGGTGCTGCGCGACACCGGTCGCATCCTGCAGATGAGCTATGGCCAGGTCGACCGGCTGTGCAAGCTGGTGCCCAACCATCCGACCGACCCGTGGACGCTCGAACGGGCATTGAATGGCATTGCCGAGTTCCGCCGCGAATACGACAAGGACCAGGATGTGCGCCGGCTGGTCGATCTGGCGCGCCGGCTGGAGGGCTTGCCGCGCAACAGCTCGACCCACGCCGCCGGCGTAGTCATCGGCGACCGGCCGCTCGCGCAGCTGGTGCCGCTCTACCGCGATCCGCGTTCCGACATCCCGGTGACGCAGTTCGACATGAAATATGTCGAGGATTCGGGCCTGGTGAAGTTCGACTTCCTCGGCCTCAAGACGCTGTCGGTGCTGCGCAAGGCGCTCGACCTGCTGGCGCGGCGCGACATCGCCATTGATCTCGACGCGCTGACCTGGGACGATCCGGCGGTTTACAAGCTGCTGCAGGCCGGCGACACGGTCGGGGTATTCCAGCTCGAATCCGAAGGAATGCGGCGCGCGCTGGCGGCGGTGAAGCCAAGCAATTTCGGCGATATCATCGCGATCGGCGCGCTCTACCGGCCCGGGCCG
>JBDSOM010000116.1:0-7313 GCA_039914785.1 Novosphingobium sp. | reverse complement strand
CGCCGATGCGGAAGCTAACGCTCGAAATGACAGTTATGTTGCACTGCACAATATCCGCTTGACCTTCGTGGGCGCAGCATATATTTGTGCACTGCAACATAAACGGGCCGTTTGTCCGCCACGCGAGAGTTCTTATCGTATGACCGAGAAGACCGAGATCGAAGCGGAAGCAGCCGCTCAGAAAGCTTACGCCGCCGCCGCCGAAGCGCAGACCGCCAAGCCGCCGGTTGATCCGGTGCCTGCTCCCGTCGCAATGCTCGCGCCGATCACCACGCCCGCTCCCGTCGCAGCGCCTGTTGTAGCAGAGACCGCCGCCCCCGAAATGGTCTTTCCGTCCAAGGCCAAGCGCGCGCCGCAGCCGAAAGCCGATGTCCCGGCGGTCGTCGCTCCCGTGGCCGTAAAGCCCGCCGCCGCGCCGGCTCCGACCGCGAAGTCAGCCCTGCTCAAGACGTCGTCGCTCAAGACCCCGGCACTCGACGCCGGCACCGTTCGCCGCGCTCCGGCGAAGAAGGCGTTCAAGAAAGCTGTCGCGGTCAAGCCCGTCGTGCAGCCCAAGCTTGCGCTCCCGAAAATCTCGCCCACGGCGCCCAAGGCGAAGATCACTCCACAACCCGAGGCGGCAGCGCCCACGATTGCCGCTCCAAAAACCGTATTTCAGCAGTTGAAGGATAAGACCATGGAAACGACCGAGTTCACCACCAAGATCAAGACCGCCGTCACCGAAGCCCAGACCAAGGCCAAGGACGCTTTCGGCAAGGGCGCCGCGACGTTCGGCGAGTACAGCGAATTCTCGAAGGGCAACCTTGATGCCGTCGTGTCCTCGGGCAAGATCCTCGCCAGCGGCATGCAGTCGCTCGGCACGACCCTCGTTGCCGACGGCAAGACCGCGTTCGAGACCCTGACCGCAGAGTTCAAGGAACTCGCCGCGGTCAAGTCGCCGGCCGATTTCTTCAAGCTGCAGGCCGCTTTCATGCGTCGCAACTTCGAGACGGCTGTCGCCAACACCTCGAAGAACAGCGAAGCCGTCGTGAAGCTCGCCAACGAAGTCGCCGCGCCGATCTCGGCCCGCGTCAGCCTGGCGGTCGAGAAGGTCAAGAAGGCCGCTTAAGCCTTTTATCCTTGGACCTCCGGTGCCCCACCCGGCGCCGGAATGGGGGTCAACGACGGGCCGGAAGCATGACGCTTCCGGCCCGTTCGCTTTTCGGTAACCGCTGCGCCGTGATAAGGGCGCGCTCGACAGGCCTTGTCCTGCGCCCATCAGATACGATATTCTGCACCGATGAACTTTGCCCCTGCCCCGCTCGATTCCGCCGACCTCCTGCGCCTCCGCGCCGCGGACGAGGGCGATGACGGCCATGGCGACGACCGGGGCGGCAACAACGGCGGCGACGGGCAGGACCAGCTCGGCGTCGCGACCAAGACCCGCACGAAACCCAAGAAGCCCAGCCAATTCAAGGTGCTGATGCTCAACGACGACTACACCCCGATGGAATTCGTGGTGATGTCCCTGAAGCGGTTCTTCAACATGGACCTGGAACAGGCGACCCGGGTGATGCTCCACGTCCACCAGAAGGGCGTCGGCGTCTGCGGCATCTTCCCGTATGAAATCGCGGAGACGAAGGTGAATCAGGTCATGGATTTCGCCAAGCAGAACCAGCACCCGCTGCAGTGCACGCTGGAGAATGCGTGATTTAGGCGGCCGGATTTAAGCGGCCGGCCTGTCCGCCCAGGAGACCCCCCGCATGCACCCCGAAATACTCGTTCTCGCCTGGGGCGCGATCCTGCTCCTCGCCAACATCTTCCTCGCCGGCCACCTCAAGACCCGGCAGTACGGCCCAGACTGGAACATCGGGGCCCGCGACGAGGCGATGCCCCCGCTGGAGCCGCGCGCGGCACGGGTGAAGCGGGCGCAGGACAACCTGGCCGAGACTTTCCCGATCGCGATTATCGCCCTGGTCGGGGTGGTGCTGGCCGGGCGCACCAGCGGCGTGACGACCGCCGGCGCATGGCTCTGGCTGGCGGCGCGAATCGTCTATCTTCCGGTCTATTGGGCAGGGATCAAGGGCCTAAGGACGGCGATCTTCCTGATCAGCACGGTTGGCCTGCTGATGGTGCTCTGGCCACTTCTGACACCCTAAACACCTGCGACGATGGCGCTTAGGGCTTGCCCCCTGGGCCGTTGCGGGGATAGTGCCCCTCTCCCCCGGTCTTGGGCCGGGTTCGCTCCAGGTCAGGCTGCCGCTTGAAGTTGTTCACCGCCATCGACCGCTATATCTTCAAGCTCGTCCTCGGGCCGATGCTGGGCGTCTTCGTCATCGCGGCGTCGCTGCTGATCCTCGACAAGATGCTCAAGCTGTTCGATTTCGTCGCCAGCGAAGGCGGCCCGGTCAGCATCGTGTTCAAGATGCTCGCCAACCTGCTGCCAGAATATGCCAGCCTGGCGATCCCGCTGGGCATGATGCTCGGCATCCTGCTCGCCTTCCGCAAGCTCGCCACCTCGAGCGAGCTCGACGTGATGCGCGCGGTCGGGCTCAGCTATACCCGGCTGTTGCGCGTGCCCTACATGATCGCGGCCACGCTGATGCTGCTCAATCTGCTGATCGTCGGCTACCTCCAGCCGCTATCGCGGTACTACTACGAGCAGCTGCAGTTCGAACTGAGCTCGGGCGCGCTGGGCGCGTCGATCAAGGTCGGCGAATTCACCACGCTCAAGGACAAGATGGCGCTCAGGATCGAGAGCAGCGAGGAGCAGGGCCGCAAGCTAATGGGGATCTTCGTCCGGGTCGCCGACGGCAAGGGCCAGGTGCTCTCGGTCTCCGCGCGCGAGGGACGCTTCCTGGCGCTCAAGGAACGCCCGGACACGATCATCTTGCGCCTGGCCGACGGCCAGATCGTCCAGGACACCCCCGGCGTGACGCCGCGGGTGCTCAGCTTCTCGCAGCACGATTTGCCGATCGACCTGCCGGGGATCGAGAAGTTCCGCCAACGCGGCGGCGGAGAGCGCGAATATCTGCTGCCCGAACTCATGAGGATCGGCTGGAGCAACAACGCCGCCCTGCCCGAGAAGCTGCGCAACGAGAGCCAGGCCAACTTCAACTATCGCATGGTGGAAGTGGTGATGATGCTGCTGCTGCCGCTGCTGGCGGTGGCGCTCGCGATCCCACCCAAGCGTTCGACCTCGGCGCTCGGCGTATTCGTCTCGATCGTCATGGTCGTCGCCTATCACAAGATCAACGAGTACGGGCAGGCCGTCGCCGCGCAGGGCCGGGTTGATCCCATCCTTTCGTTGTGGGGGCCGTTCGTCCTGTTCGCCGCGCTGATCGTGTGGATGTACTGGCGCGTCGCCTACGTGCCCGGCGGCCAGGCGATCGGGGCGCTGGAACGCGTCACGGCGGTTATCTCCAAGCGCGTGCGCGCGCTGCTGCGACGCCGCGACAAGAGCCTGAGGGCCGCCTGATGCAGCTCGACTTTTTTCCGTCCAAGACGCTGGCGCTGTATATCGCGCGCCTGTTCGTGGTCCGCTTGCTCGGCGTGCTGCTCATGCTGGTGCTGATCCTGCAGATGCTCGACCTGCTGGGCGAGAGCGGCAAGATCCTGGCGCAGGCGGGCAACGGCGAAGCGCAGCTGTGGACGTACGTCTCGCTGCGGATTCCGCAGCTGATTGCACGGTTTTTGCCCTATTCCGCCCTGCTCGCGACGATTCTGACGCTCGCGACGATGAACCAGAACAGCGAAGTCATCGCGATGAAGGCTGCGGGGCTTTCGGCGCACCAGGTGCTGGCCCCGCTGCTGTTCACCGCGTTCGTCGTGTCGAGCTTCAGCTTCGTCTTCAACGAGCGGGTGGGAACCCGGGCCTCGGCGACATTGAAAGCCTGGCAGGCCGTTCAGTACGGCAAAGTACCCGCCAACTCGGGCGACCGGGCGAACGTCTATTTGCGCGACGGGGGCAATATCCTCGCCGCCGGCACGGTCACCGGCGCTGGGGCCGCGATGCGGATGACCGACGTCACCTGGTATCGCCGCGACGCCGCCGGCACGATCCAGGAAGAAGTCCGCAGCCCGCGCGCCACGTTCGCGAACCCCGGCTGGCGGCTGGAAAGCCCCACCGGGTTCGACGTCCAGACCGTCGCGCGCCGGCAGCTTGGCCCGCTGGTCATCGCGCAGGGCGTAACCCCGCAGCAGATCGCGATCAGTTCGGTGGACGCCGACGGGCAGAACATCTTCGAGCTGTCGCGCTCGATCGCCGCGCTGAAAGCCAACGGGCGGCGCACCAGTGAGCTCGAAGCGAAGTGGTGGCACAAGATCTCGGGCCCGCTGTCGGCGACGCTGATGCCGCTGCTCGGGGCGATCGCGGCATTCGGCCTCGCGCGTTCGGGCCAACTGCTGATCCGCGCGGTGATCGGCATGGCGCTGGGCTTCGCCTACTTCGTGGTCGACAACGCCGCGCTGGCGATGGGCAATTTCGGCGGCTATCCTCCGACGCTCGCCGCTTGGGCACCGTTCCTGCTGTTCCTGCTGATCGGGGAAACGGTGCTGGTCCAGACCGAGGAATAGCGGCCCGCTAACCTTGGTAACCCGGCAACCGCACTCGATCCGAAGATAACCCGCGCCTGGCTCAACCCAGCCGCATCGTGCTCCGCGCGATCTTGCCGACCAGTGGCGCTAGACCGGGATAGTTTCCCTTGGCGTACGTGCTCTCCTGCCCCAGTTGGTCGTGCAGCCGGCGGTGCGCTTCGCCCAGCGAATGGTACGGCATGCTCGGCAGCAGATGATGCAGCGCATGATAGCGCAAGCCGACCGGCGCCCAGATCTCCGCGACGATGCCCGGCGGGGGGACGTTGACCGAATCGAGGAACTGCCCGGTCACGGTCATCGCCTCGCCCTCGTTCTCCCACAAGTGGGCGACGAGCGTGCGGACCTGGTTGAACAGCGCTGTCAGCGAGACCACCGCCAGTGCGACCAGCAGGGGCCGCCAGCCGTAGACGAACGAAGCGGCGATCAGCGACACCGCCCATAGCGAAGCGCCGAGTTCCTGCCACGCGGCGGTTCGCGCGAAAGCCCCTTCGGCCGGCGCGCGGCGGAAATCCGGATTGATCGACAGGGCCGAGGCGCGCGCCCAGACCAGCCGCCGCAGCGGCGGGATGACGGCGCCGAGCGGCACGAGCACCGCCGAGCGCACCAGCAGCGCGGCGGGCAGCAGCAGCGCGGTGAGCACGAACAGCGGCAGGGTCCACGGTTTCATCAGCGCCAGCGGCAGGTATTCGGGATCGTCCGGCGTGCCGTAGCGCGTACGCGCATGATGCAGCGTGTGCACGCCTTCGTACATCAGCGACGGCATCAGCAGCGGGATGCCGACGAGCAGGTTCCACCCCAGGCGGAAGCCGGGCAGCGCATCGCGGTGGATGTGGGTCAACTCGTGGATGAACAGTAGCGCGCGGTAGAGCGCCAGGCTCGCGATCAGGCCCGAGGCCATGGCGAGAACAGGATTGCCGAGCACGATCGCGCCGGCGAGCCCCGCATACCCGATCCCTGCCGAAACCAGCAGATCGGTCCAGTAGATCGCACCGCGGGCCTCGGCGAGGTCGCGGGTCAGGTCGACCGCGGCGCGCAGCATCTCCTTGTCGTCGGGAGTTGCCCCGATGCTCCGCTTGGTCGCGGCGGGAGCGCTTGCGGTGCGGTCGAAAGTTTCCTGCGCGATCATACGATTTTTCGGTTCCAGCGACGTTCCGGCGGGCGCCGTTCGGCTTGACAAGTCACCGGGACCACACGCAGTCACCGGCCCGGTTTCTCTATTCCAAGACAAAGGCGATATCGTGGCTCACGGCGAAGTAATGATCGTACCCGTCTCGAACAATGCCGAACGCGAGGAATTCGTCGATTTCGGCTATCGGATCAACGCCGACGATCCCAATTTCGTACCCGAGCTGCGCGCCACCGAACTCAGCAAGTTCACGCCGGGCAAGAACCCGTTCTTCGAGCACGCGCGCTGTCAGCTGTTCCTCGCCCAGCGCGGCGGCACGACGGTGGGGCGCATTTCCGCGCATATCGACGCCCTCGCACTGGCCCAGCCGCCCGAACAGGGCATGGGCCCGGGCACCGGCAACTGGGGGGCGCTCGAAACCAAGGACGCCGACGTCGCCAGCCTGTTGATCGCCACGGCCGAGGATTGGCTGCGGGCGGAGGGCATGACCCGCGTGCTCGCGCCGATGAACCTCTCGGTGTGGGAACAGCCGGGCTTGCTCGTCAAAGGCCACGATCATCCGCCGATGGTGATGATGGGCCATAACGCCGCGCGCTATCAGCCGTGGATCGAGGGGCTCGGCTACGCTGCGGCCAAACAGCTGTTCACGTACGACCTCGACATCACCGTGCCCTTCCCGCCGCTGATCGTGCGGATCATTTCCTCGGGCGAAAAGAACCCGCGCATCCGGATCCGCGGGGTCGAGCTCAAAAACTTCGACCGGGATGCACGGATCATCTGCGAAATCCTCAACGATGCGTGGTCGGACAACTGGGGCTTCGTGCCGTTCACCGACGCCGAGATCGCCTATACTGCCAAGGAGCTGAAGCCGCTGGTCCACGAGGACCTGATCCGCATCGCCGAACTGGACGGCGAGCCGGTCGCGTTCATGATGACCCTGCCCGACTTCAACCGCATCCAGAAGCAGGTGAACGGTAAGCGCGGCAAGCCCTCGCCGCTGGGCTGGATCAAGCTCGCGCTATGGCTGAGGAAGCCCAATCCCGCCGACATGCGCGTGCCGCTGATGGGGGTGCTCAAGCGCCTCCAGGCCTCACGCCTCGCCAGCCAGCTCGCTTTCATGATGATCGAATACATCCGCCGCGCCGCGATCGCCAGATATGCCGGCCAGCGCGCCGAAATCGGCTGGATCCTGGACGACAATCAGGGAATGAACGCGATTGCCGAAGCGATCAACAGCAAGGTGAACAAGGAATACGTGATCTACGAGAAGGCCCTGTAGGCGCTCACGGTGCAAGCGCCGCCGGGCACAAAAAAAAGGCCCCCGCCTTGTTCAGGCAGGGGCCTTCCGGGATCGTATCACCAGCCGCTTGGACGGGAGGGGGGGTCTCGGCGGTGACAATGGGTAAATGTCTTGCCCGATTGTCGGTTCCCGCTCCAAAATAATTTTTTCGGATAAACCGCGGACCGACCATCGCGCCCCCGCCCGTCATAGCAGGCCGAGCGTTTTTCGGTTCCCGCGACTCGCTTTGGGGCTTATCGTGCAAGGCGGGCGGGATAGCGCCGCGCTGCCTGTTTCGGTGGAACCGAAGGCGTGGCTGGCCGTTTCGCCGCA
>JBDSOM010000106.1:0-3796 GCA_039914785.1 Novosphingobium sp. | reverse complement strand
GGCGAGGCTTTGCCCATCTGGCCCGACGCCCGCGAACTCGGCGTCTTGGGGGAAGGTCATTTCAGCCCCGATCCCTCGCCCCTCTACGGCCGCGCGCCCGATGCCCGCCTGCCCGCCGCACCGCTTCCCCCGGGGACGCGATGATCGACGACGTCGACCGCATCATGGCCGTCATGACCGCGGCGTTCGACCCCGAATACGGCGAGGCCTGGACTCGCGGGCAGGTCGAAAGCGCGCTGCTGTTCGGCAATTGCCATCCCATCCTGATCGGTCCCACGGGCCTCCCGCCCGATGAAGGCGAAGCGGCGGCGGGATTTGTTCTATCGCGCACTTCGTTGGATGAAGAAGAATTACTGCTATTTGCCGTCGCTCCCACATTTCGGGGGCGGGGTCTTGGCGCCAAGATGCTGGAGCGGCTGTTCCTGAACTGCCGCGAGCGGGGCGTAATCGACATCCATCTGGAGATGCGCCACGGAAATCCCGCCGAAAAGCTCTATCGCGATCACGGATTCGTGCCGGTGGGCCGACGGCCGAACTACTACCGAACTTCGTCGGGCCTACGCATCGATGCGGTCACCTTTCGGCTATCGCTCTAGCTGCCTGCATTGATTTACTGCTCGTTTCCGTGAACATGATCGAAAATTCATTCGCGGCCCATTCTTTGACGCTTGTAAACGATCCGCAATGGATTAATTGCCAGTTATCGCGGCATGCGAACAGGTAGCGGGCGAACGCCGACAAGTTCGTCCCAAACAAGAGGGCAAAGGCCATGGACGACCAACACGACATCAACGAAACACTAATCACGCTTACTTCTGACATCGTAGCTGCACATGTCAGCAACAATAGCGTTTCGGTGGATGAGCTTTCCGCTGTGATCACCAACGTTTACACTGCGCTGGCCGCCCTGGGCGCGCCGCCGCCAGCCGCCGAAGCACCGCCCGAGCCGGCCGTCTCGATCCGCTCGTCGGTGAAGCCTGACTTCATCGTCTGCCTCGAGGACGGCAAGAAGCTGAAGATGCTCAAGCGTCACTTGATGACCCACTACAACCTGACGCCCGATCAGTATCGCGCGCGCTGGGGCTTGGCCGCCGACTATCCGATGGTCGCCCCCAACTATGCCGAAAAGCGCCGCGAACTCGCCAAGAAGATCGGCCTGGGACGCAAGCCCGGCGCCCGCCGCGGCCGCAAGCCCAAGGTTGCTGCTTGATCCCCAGCTAGTTTGATCTGGCCCCGGCCAGCCTAGTTGCACAATCGCCGCGCCGGACTAATATCTGGCGCGGCGATTTATTTTTGGATTTAGTGTGCACCAGCCCATCGACATCGAAGCTCTTTGCCAACAGCGTGGCCTGCGGATCACCGATCAGCGGCGCGTCATCGCGCGCGTTCTGTCGGAGGCCGAGGATCATCCCGACGTCGACGAACTGCACCAGCGCGCGGTCGCGATCGACAAAGGCATCTCTATCGCGACGGTCTATCGCACCGTTCGCCTGTTCGAAGAGGCCGGAATCCTCGATCGCCACGACTTCGGCGACGGCCGCGCCCGCTACGAGGCCGCGCCCGAGGCGCACCACGATCACATGATCGATGTCGAGAGCGGCAAGGTCATTGAATTCGTCGATCCCGAGCTCGAAGCGCTGCAGCGCCAGGTCGCCGAGAAGCTGGGTTACCGCCTGGTCGACCATCGCATGGAGCTGTTCGGGGTCAAGCTCGAGCGCAAGGACGCTTCGCGCGAGGGCTGATGGCGGCGGCGGACTTGTCCATCGCGCAAAAGTTCCGGATCGGCGTACGACTTGGCGCGATGGCCGCGTGGCTGCTGGTCTGCGTCCCGTTCCATTATCTTTGGCGGATCGGCCTGCGCTGGCCCGGCGGTCGCCCCCGACCTTGGCCGCGCCGGTTCCTGGGCGGGATCTGCTGGATCGCCGGGGTCGATGTCACGGTCGCGGGACTATGCCACCGCCAGGGCGCTTTCCTCCTCGCCAACCACGTCAGCTGGATCGACATTACCGCGCTGGCCGGCGCGAGCGGGACGGCTTTCGTCGCGCATGACGGGCTGGCCGGGGTTCCCCTGCTGCGCTGGCTCTGCACGCTCAACGACACCGTGTTCATCGCCCGTCACGATCGCGCCAGCGTGCACCACCAGGTCGAACAAGTGCGCGCGGCGGTGAGCCACCACGGCGCACTGACCATCTTCCCCGAAGGCACCACCAGCGATGGCACGTCGTTGCTGCCGTTCAAGTCCTCGCTGCTCTCCGCGCTCGCCCCGCCGCCGGAGGGCATCGCGATCCAGCCGGTGCTGCTCGATTACGGCCCGGAGGCGGCGAGCATTGCCTGGACCGGGGACGAGCCCGGCCTCGCCAACTTTCTGCGCATCCTCGCCCGGCCGCGTCCGGTAATGCTGACCATCCACTTCCTGCCGCCGCTGGTGAGCGTCGCGCTGACCGATCGCAAGACGATCGCGGCGGCGGCGCGCGAGGCGATCATCTCGGCCCAATCTTCCCCCCGGGCTTGACCCTGAAACGCTCGCGGCCGGGTTCCGATCAAGGAGGGGGCGACGAGATGCTTCACCCCCCGCTCGTTTTCGCGTAACGGCCCCCTCATGTCCGCCACGACGCCTCCCCAGACCTACCGGGTCAAAAGCTTCGGCTGCCAGATGAACGTCTATGACGGCGAGCGCATGTCCGACCTTCTCGGCGCCGAAGGCATGACCGCGGCGGCCGATGGCGAGGACGCCGATCTCGTCGTCCTCAACACCTGCCACATCCGCGAAAAGGCGGCCGAGAAAGTCTACTCCGACATCGGCCGCATCGTGAAGGACTGGAGCCGCGACGACGGCTCGTCCCCGCTGATCGCGGTCGCCGGCTGCGTCGCCCAGGCCGAGGGCGAAGAGATCATGAACCGCGCCCCGGCGGTGCGGATCGTTGTCGGCCCCCAGGCCTACCATCGGTTGCCAGAGATGGTCCGCAAGTCGACCGCTGGTCGCCGCGTCACCGACACCGAAATGCCGGCTGAAACGAAGTTCGCGGCCCTGCCCCAGCGTCGCCGCTCGGGCCCGTCAGCCTTCCTGACCGTCCAGGAAGGGTGCGACAAATTCTGCACGTATTGCGTCGTTCCCTACACTCGCGGCGCAGAAATGTCTCGTCCGTTCAGTGACTTGGTGGACGAAGCCCGGCGTCTCGTGGAAGCCGGGGCGAAAGAGATCTCGCTGCTCGGACAGAACGTCAACGCCTGGACCGGCGAGGACGCCAAAGGCCGCGCTCAGGGCCTCGACGGGCTGATCGCGGCGCATGCGGAAATCCCCAAGCTGATGCCGTTCCTGCACCTGCCCGTCCAATCGGGCAGCGACCGCGTGCTCAAGGCGATGAACCGCAGCCACACCACCGCCAGCTATCTCACGCTGCTCGACCGCGTCCGCAAGGTTCGCCCCGACATCGCGCTGTCGGGCGATTTCATCGTCGGTTTCCCGGGCGAAACCGATGCCGAATTCGCCGAGACGCTCGCGCTGATCGACGCCGTCGGATACGCGCAGGCCTTCAGCTTCAAGTACAGTCCCCGGCCGG
Source organism: Novosphingobium sp. (assembly GCA_039914785.1). Lineage (GTDB taxonomy): Bacteria > Pseudomonadota > Alphaproteobacteria > Sphingomonadales > Sphingomonadaceae > Novosphingobium. The sequence continues at coordinate 236 of JBDSOM010000106.1, read as the reverse complement.
GCACCCCGGCGGCGACAATGGCCGGCCAGGTCTCGGCGGAGGTTATGGACGAACGCCTCCAGGCGCTCCAGGCCGCGCTGCAGCGACACAGCCTGGCGTTCAACCAGACGACCCTGGGCAAGCGCTGCGAGGTCCTGGTGGAGCGCCGCGGCCGCCGCGACGGCCAGTGGCTCGGCAAGTCGCCATGGTTGCAGTCGGTCCATTTCGATGGCGATGCCGCGATCGGCGAGATCGTC
>JBDSOM010000224.1:0-12363 GCA_039914785.1 Novosphingobium sp. | reverse complement strand
TGTGACCTCTTGCTGAGGAGCCCCAGGTTATCCGCCGAGGTCGGCGGCGTTCCTATTAACCTGCTTGGATCCCCATTTGGCCATTGCTACCAAAATCACGCTGGAGCTTTCTCGCCTGATCCAATATCGATTGCCGGACCTCCACACCCGGAGGCGGCAGCGCCTGGAGGAGATCGTTACGCATACTCAATTACAGGCGCTTTTCATCGAGGGGTCGCGATAAACAGCGTGTACTTTGACGAGGCCGCTGTTGGTTACATCTACAATCCGCTTGAATGGGACGAGCCGTGTAAGATGGCTGGAACGACAATGGAAAGAATGGCTGACGAGCTTCGAGCGCTGGGCGCTGCTGCGGGCGGTGTGCGCGAGGATGACATCTAGCTCAAGCTAAGAAGGGGCGTTGCCGCACGTACGTCCGCGATCATACAAAATATAGCTTGGGTTATATGATCGCTATTGGGTCGATTCCGGTCCGTCGGCTCTCAGAGTCAAAACCATTGTCCTACACGCGGATGTTTCGCTATGCGGGGGAACAAACAGAGATCATAAGCGAGTCCAGCATGGCCCTGCCGCTTCTTCCCCCGCCCATTTGCAACACGACCACCCGGCCCTCGCGGCGCACGTCTGCCACGGCTTTCCATGGCGACCCGCCCGCCGCTGACGATCCATTGCTGGGCTTTGTGCCGTATATTCACCAGGCCCCGCGGCGCAATTCGATCACGCCGGAGCGGCAGCGCGCGTTCATCGCCATTCTGGCGGCGAGTGGAATCGTCACCCAGGCCGCGCGGGGAATCGGGGCGAGCCTGGAGGCGCTGTACAACTTGCGCCATCGCAAGGGCGCGGAAGGCTTTGCCGAGGCGTGGGAACGGGCGCTCGACCGGGGAATGGCGCGCCTCGAGGATTGCGCGCTGGAGCGGGCAATCCAGGGCGAGGAGCGGGTTTCCTTCAATCGCGCCGGTGAGGTCGCGGCGCGGTGGACGCGGTACGACACCGGACTGATCACCTTCATGCTGCGGCAGCGCCGCGGCGACCGCTTCGGTGGCGCTAGCGGTTTCGCGGGACTGAAACCGGGCCACCCGGTTTACGAACGGCTACGCCGCGAATGGGCTGTCCAGGCCGAGGAGGACAGCGACGCGATCATCGAGTCGATCAACCGCAAGCTCGACCTCATGCGCGAGCGGGCGATCGAAGCCGGCGAATATCGAGATGTGGATGACGACAACGACGACACCAGTGCCCCGGCCAGCGCCCAGGCCAGCGCCAGCGCCGATCAGCGGGACACGCCCGCAGACGGCTCAGCGAGTCAGTCGCGCGTCGCCCCCCGCGTCATCAACTTCGATTAGGCGTCCACTCACGTGAAGACTGCCGGGCACGCCGGCGTGGCGCAGCGTGCCCGGTAGCCGGAACGCGGTTTAGTCGGGGTTCTTGTCGGCGAGCGCGCCGCCGTCTTCTTCTTCCTCGAACAGCAGCGCCGAGGCTGCGGTGGCGGACAGGCGGACCTGATTGCCTTCGACTTCGGCGATCAGGCCTTGTGCGATGTAGTGATGGTGATCGTCATGCGAGCCGCTGTCGGCCTTGGTCAGCTTGATCCGCCCGTTCTCGAATTTATCCACGGTGCCGAGATGCGCGCCGTCTGCGCCGATGACTTCCATATGCTCGGTGATCTGGCTGGTATCGACCATCTGCTATCTCCTTGATGCCGGAAGGGCTGCTCGGGCAACGCGCGGGGGCGCAATTCGATGCAGCGGCGGCTTCAAATAGAACGCAGGCTCATATGGCCAGGCTCACATGGCCAGGCTCACATGGCCAGGCTCACATTGAGCGCAAGCGCGCGGTGCCGGCGTCGCGCTGGGCGGCAAGCTCGCGCTTGAGCGCGTCCGGCGCGCGCGCCCAGAGGAAGCCGAAGCTGACCCCGCCCTCTTTGCCGATCGTCGCATGGTGCAGCTTGTGCGCCTGGACCAGGCGACGCGCATAGCCTTGGCGCGGTATCCAGCGGAACCAGCGCTGGTGGACGAGTCCGTCATGGATCAGCGTATAGATCAGCCCATAGCCCAGCACGCCGAGCCCGAGCCAAGTCGCCGGCCACCAAGCGCTGCGCTCCATGATTCCCTGCATGATGAGGGGACTGCCCAGCGCGAACAGACCGATGCTCAGCGCGGCGCCGAACAGGGCGAAGCGGTCGTTCTTTTCAAGAAAACGATCGTGCGGTTCGTGGTGGTCGCGGTGCCAGCCCCAGCCGAAGCCATGCATGATGTACTTGTGGCTGGCCCAGGCGACCCACTCCATCGCGGCCACCGTTACCAAAACGAGCAATGAACGGACGATCAAGGAAACGGTCAGGTCGGACATGGCAGACGGTTTACCGCAGTCCCGGGCCGTATTCCACTGTCTGTTGGCATTGGCCGCTGCAAGGGAACGGAAATGCGCCCCGCGATTTTTGTGCCTGGGTCACAGAGGAGAAGACCAATGAAGAAGATAACCGCCCTCGCCGCCTCCGCCTTGATGGCCGCGAGCGCGCTTGGCGCCGTCGCGATTCCGACCGCCGCCAGCGCGCAAGTCACCATCCGCTTCGGCGCTCCCGGCTACTGGACGCCGGAACGCTCCAACGCGATCCGCCAGCAGATCTGGAGCCTCGACCGCCGCGTCGACCGCGCCACCCAGAACCGGACGATCACCCGCCGCGAGGCAGTCGGCCTGCGCCGCAACGTCGCCAGCTTGCGCAACCGGTACCAGATGTACAACCGCAACGGCCTCAGCTTCCAGGAAGTCCGCACCCTCCAGGGCCGCGTAAACTCGATCCGCACGCGCTTGCGCCTTGAACGCGCCGATTGGGAACGTGAGGACTACTGGCGCGGCAACAACTGGCGCGGCGACCGCGACGGCGACGGCGTGCCGAACCGCATGGATCGGCGGCCCAACCGTCCGTACTAAGCGCTACAGCAATTGAATCGGGGGCGTCCGCATCATGCGGGCGCCCCTTCGTGCGTGCAGCCCTTGGTTCGTGCACGAGGCCACTTGTAAATGGGTCCGCGGCTTTCTAGGTCGCCCTCATGTCCGAAACACCGCGCACCCTCTACGAGAAGATTTGGGACGCCCACGTCGTCGCCCGCCAGGACGACGGCACCTGCCTGATCTATATCGACCGCCACCTGGTCCACGAAGTTACCAGCCCGCAGGCCTTCGAGGGCCTCCGCACGGCCGGCCGCAAGGTCCGCCGGCCCGACCTGACGCTGGCGGTACCCGATCACAACCTGCCGACCACCCCGCGCAAGGACGCCGCCGGCAACCGCATTGCGATCGCCGATCTGGAAAGCGCCAACCAGCTTCAGACGCTTGCCCGCAACGCGCCCGAGTTCGGCATCCGCTACATCAGCGAGATCGACGCCGAGCAGGGCATCGTCCACGTCGTGGGACCCGAACAGGGCTTTTCCGTACCCGGCGCGACGATCGTCTGCGGCGACAGCCACACATCATGCCACGGCGGCCTGGGCGCGTTGGCGTTCGGCATCGGCACGACCGAGGTCGAGCACGTGCTCGCCACGCAGACCCTGCTGCTCCAGCCGTCCAAGACTTTCGAGGTCCGGGTCGATGGCGCGCTGGCCCCGGGCGTGACCCCCAAGGACGTCGTGCTCCACATCATCGGCGTGATCGGCACCGCAGGCGGCACCGGTCACGTGATCGAATTCTGCGGCTCGGCGTTCGAGGACATGAGCGTCGAGGGCCGCCTGACGGTGTGCAACATGTCGATCGAAGGCGGCGCCCGCGCCGGCCTGGTCGCGCCCGACGAGAAGACCTTCGCCTACGTCAAGGGTCGCCCTTACGCCCCCAGGGGTGCGGATTGGGACAAGGCGGTCGCGTGGTGGACCAGCCTGAAGACCGATCCCGGCGCGACGTACGACAAGTCGGTCCACATCGACGCAGGCGATATCGAGCCGACGGTCACCTGGGGCACCAGCCCCGAGGACGTCGTCGCGATCGGCGGGGTGGTCCCGTCGCCGGACAGCTTCGCCGACCCGTCCAAGCAGCAGGCCGCGCAAGTCAGCCTCGACTACATGGGGCTCACGCCCGGCACCAGGATGACCGATATCGCGGTCCAGAACGTCTTCATCGGCAGCTGCACCAACAGCCGCATCGAAGACTTGCGCGCCGCCGCCGCCGTGCTGCGCGGGCGGCACAAGGCCCCGGGCGTCAAATGGGCGATCATCGTGCCGGGCTCCGGCCTGGTGAAAGCCCAGGCCGAAGCCGAGGGCCTCGACAAAGTGTTCACCGACGCTGGCCTCGAATGGCGCGAGCCCGGCTGTTCGGCATGCCTGGCGATGAACCCGGACAAGGTCCCCCCCGGCGAGCGCTGCGCCTCGACCAGCAATCGCAACTTCACCGGCCGCCAGGGGCCGGGGGCAAGAACGCACCTCGTCTCCCCGGCCATGGCCGCGGCGGCTGCGGTGACGGGGCACCTGACCGACGTTCGAGAGCTGATGGGGACGTAGCTTTTTCACGCGAAGCCGCGAAGGGTAACAAGCTGGTTTGCGCAAGTCCGCCTTCGCTCCCCTCGTCACCCGCAGGACCCGCGTCCTCATCCTCGGCAGCCTGCCGGGCGAGGCTTCGCTCGCGGCGCAGCGGTATTATGCGCATCCGCAGAACCAGTTCTGGCGGCTGGCGGCGGCGGTGATCGAGCGCGACGACTTGCCCGCGCTGGATTATGACGCCCGGCTGGAGGCGCTGCTCGCCGCGCGGGTCGGGCTGTGGGACACCATCGCCTCGGCCATGCGCCGGGGTAGCCTCGACGCTGAAATTCGCGACGCGGAACCTGCGCAACTGGCGCAGCTGGTCGCCACGCTGCCGGGCCTGCGCGCCGTCGGCTTCAATGGCAAGACTTCGGCGAAGATCGGCCGCGCGCAGCTGGCCGGCACCGCCCTCGCCCTGGTCGACCTGCCCTCGAGCAGCCCAGCCCACGCCGCGCGCTCTTTCGCACAAAAGCGCGAGCGGTGGCTCCAGCTGCAACAATTCCTCGCTTGAGGCTTGAAACCTGCGCCCACACCCCCTTAGTGGGGACCATGACCCACAAACCCACCAAATCCGACTGGACCGGCAAGGCCGCCCTCGCTGGCGCCGCGATCGGCTCGGCCGCGCTCGCCGCTGCGTTGCTGTACGCCTCGCGCCGCAAGGAACGCGGGGACAAGGCCAGGACGCCTCCAGCCGACGTCCCGGAAACCGATTGATGAAGGCGATCAACGAAGTCGTCGGCCGGGCGATTCCGTTCGGCCGGAAGAACGTCGACACGGACGTCATCATCCCTGCGCACTGGCTGAAAACGGTCACGCGCGAGGGGCTGGGCCGCGGCGCGTTCGAAGCGGTGCGCAAGGAGCCTGGCAACGTCTTCGCGAACCCCGAGTTCGCCGGCGCTCCGATCCTGATCGCGGGCGATAATTTCGGCTGCGGATCGAGCCGCGAACACGCCGCCTGGGCCTTGCTCGACATGGGGGTGACTTGCGTTATCGCCCCGAGCTTCTCGGACATCTTCTCCGGCAACGCCTTCAAGAACGGCATCCTGGCGGTCGCCTTGCCGCAAGCGAACATCGACCGGCTGATGGAGGTCGCCCAGACCGATCCGATCCATATCGACCTTGAACACCAGACCGTCACGACGCCGTTCCAGGATCGCTTCACCTTCGATGTCGACGAGTTCCGCAAGCACTGCCTGCTCAACGGCCTCGACGAGGTGGGCCTGACGATGGCGCGCGGCGAGGCGATCTCGGGCTACGAGAATCGCGCGAAAACCGAGCTTTCGTTCCTGTCGGGGACGCTGGAGCGCGAAGCGGCCTAGCCACCCTCTTCGCTCGACACGACGGGGTAAGGTGGCTAGTTCCGGCATATTCACCGAGGAAATCAGCATGACCACTTTCAACGACCGCGAACGCGCCGAAGAAGCCAAGTTCGCCCATGACGCGGACACCATGTTCCGGATTACCGCGCGCCGCAACCGACTGCTCGGGCAGTGGGCGGCCGATCGGATGGGGCTCTCGCCCGCCGAGGCCGACGCTTATGCCAAGGCCGTGGTCCAGGCCGATTTCGAGGAAGCCGGCGACGAAGACGTGGTGCGCAAGCTGCTCGGCGACCTGATTTCGGCCGGAGTGGATGCGGACGAGAGCGAAGTTCGCGCCGCGCTCGAGGAGAAGCTGGTCGAGGCGCGCCGCGCGCTGATGGGCGAAGTCTGATGGGCATGCCCGCTGCCGAGATCGAAGAACTGATCCGCGGCGCCATTCCCGATGCAGCGGTCACGATCACCGATCTCGCCGGCGACGGCGACCACTATTCTGCGCACGTCGTCTCTGCGTCGTTCGCGGGGAAACCACGCATCGCCCAGCACAAGGCGGTTTACGCCGCGCTTGGCGCGCGCATGGGCGGCCAGCTCCACGCCTTGCAACTGACCACCGCCGTTCCCAATTGAGGGACATCCAGGTCTTTCCTGTCAGCGCACTTTTCTGAGGCTCAGCTATTCATGTCCGACAGCAACACCCGCATCGCCGAGATCGTGACCGGCAACGACGTCGTCCTGTTCATGAAGGGCACCGCCCTGTTCCCGCAGTGCGGCTTTTCCAGCAAGGCGATCGCGATCCTCGATCACCTGGGCGTGAAGTACGAGACCGTCGACGTGCTCCAGGACATGGAAATCCGCCAGGGCATCAAGTCCTTTTCGGATTGGCCGACGATCCCCCAGCTTTACGTGAAGGGCGAGTTCGTGGGCGGCAGCGACATCATGATGGAGATGTACGAGGCCGGCGAGCTGGAGCAGTTGCTAACCGAGTCGGGCGTCGCTGCAGCGCAATAGGCGCCGCTCACGCACGCCATTTCCAAATTTCCGACGCTACCTTCACCCCGGACTCGATCCGGGGTGACGCTTGTCCAGGCGCGCCGTTCGGGGTGCCGCGCAAACTGGGATCAAGTCCGGGGTGACGGTTATGCGGGGTAGCTGGGGAGATCCGATTCTCGGGTGGCGGGGCCCGGGAGACTGGGTAGGCCCCGCCGTATTCGAGACTGCTTCGGGTACCCAATACATAGCACGAGCCGTGCCAGTTCATGGAAATATAGCAAACTCAATGGCTTGGAAGCGGCGACCTTCAGCCGGTTTGTCGCACCTGTAAAGCCGACCGACAGTTTTGCGATTAATCCCGGCGCGAGGCAGATTTTCACTTGCCAGTCCGGTAGGGCGCGGCAAGGAAAGTGGCATGTCCGATCCCAGCACCGCCGCCCTGACCTTCAAGCCTGCCGCGACCGTCGTGATCTTCCGCCACGCGGCGGATGGTGGCCCAGCCGAAGTGCTGATGGTCCAGCGCGCCAAGGAAATGCGGTTCGCCGGCGGTGCGGCGGTGTTCCCCGGTGGGCGGATCGACGAGGCCGACCGCGCGCTCGCCGCGCAAGTCGCGCCCCAGGCCGACCAGGATGTCGTCGCCGCCAAAGTCGCCGCGGTCCGCGAGACGCTTGAGGAAACCGGCCTCGCCATTGCGCTGGATGCCCGGGTTTCGGCCGACGAGGTCCGGCAAGCCCGTGCGCTGCTGCTCGAGCAGGGCGAGCTTGCCCCCGTACTCCATCGCTTCGGCTGGACGCTCGACCTTGCCGGGCTGACACCGTTCGCGCGGTGGTGCCCACAGTGGGACGGCGCATTCGACACGCGATTCTTTCTCGCCGACCTAGGCACCGGCGCGGTCGAGATCGCGGTCGATGCGACCGAGAATACGCGTCTGTTCTGGACCAGCGCCGCGAACGCGCTCGCCATGGCTGATCGCAGCGAGATCAGCCTGATCTTCCCGACCCGGCGAAACCTGGAACGGCTCGCCCAGTTTTCCACGTTCGCCGAAACACGTGCTCATGCCGATGTGACCCCGCAAGGGATGATCTCGCCAAGCCATGAAGATCGCGACGGCGAGCGGTATCTCGTGATCCCCCAGGGCTTTGGCTATCCGGTTACTGCCCAGGCGATGACAACGGTGAAGCGCGGCTAAACGCCAGTCGGTTCATGCCCTGCGACGGCCCGCCTCGCTGTAACCGAACTGCCGCATAAGCGTCATAACCACGCAACGCAGCCCCGGTAGAACTTGCCTCATGACAGGCAAGGACCATCCCATGCTGTTCGGCGACACCGACCTTCTCTCGAAGGGGCCGGGACTCTCGAACCAGACCGGGCTCTCGAACCAGATCGGGCTCTCGAACCAGATCGGGCTCTCGAACCAGATCGGGCTCTCGAAAAAGCCCACGCTCCCACCGGCCTCGGGCAAGATCCCCGACTGGCTCTCGTTGCCGGATCCCAAGGGCTTCCGCCCCAAACGCAAGTACCGGACGATCTGGATTTCCGACGTCCACCTCGGCACGCGCGGCTGCAACGCGGCGCTGCTGGTCGATTTCCTCCGCCAGGTCGAATGCGAGACGCTCTACCTGGTCGGCGACATCGTCGACGGCTGGCGGCTGCGCAAGGGCTGGTACTGGCCGGACGCGCACAACGAAGTGATCCGCCGCGTGCTCAAGATGGCGCATCGCGGCACCCGGGTGATCTTCGTCGCGGGCAACCACGACGAGATGCTGCGCGACTATGCCGGGCTGACGTTCGGCGGGGTCGAGCTTGTGCTCGAGGCGATCCACACCACCGCGGACGGCCGCCGGCTGCTGGTCACCCACGGCGACAGCTTCGACGGCGTGGTGCTCTACGCCCGCTGGCTCGCGTTCCTGGGGGATCAGGCTTACGGCCTGCTGCTGCGGGCCAACATCCTGGTCAACGGCATCCGCCGCCGGTTCAAGCTGCCCTATTGGTCGCTCTCCGCGCATATCAAGCGCAAGGTGAAGAACGCGGTCCAATACGTTTGCAATTACGAGGAAGCCCTGGCGCGCGAAGCGCTCGATCGCGGCCTCGACGGCATCGTCTGCGGCCATATCCACTGCGCCGAGATCCGCCAGATCGGCGCGATCACTTATTACAACGACGGCGACTGGGTCGAAAGCTGCACCGCCCTGACCGAGGACGCGCACGGCCACATGGCCATTCTGGACTGGGCGGCGGAGACTGCCTTGGCGGCCCAGACTGCCGAGGCAGCCGAGCCGAAAATGGAGTTGGCAGAATGACGATCGCGCCCATGAAGATCGCTATCGCCACCGACGCGTGGTACCCTCAGGTCAACGGCGTCGTCCGCACGCTGGCCGCCACTGTCACCGAGCTCGACCGGCGCGGCTACGAGGTCGAGCTGGTCACGCCCGAGCGCTTCACGACGATCCCGCTGCCCGGTTATTCGTCGATCCGCCTGGCGATGGCCCCCCGGTTCAGCGCGCGGCGGATGCTCGACGCCTTCGCCCCCGACATCGTCCATATCCCGACCGAAGGCCCGATCGGCTGGAGCGCGCGCGGCTGGTGCCAGGCACGCGGCGTGCCCTTCACGACCGCCTTCCACACGCATTTCCCCGATTACGCCGCGCTGCGCACCGGGATCAGCGCCGAGCGCTTCTGGCCGATCATGCGCCGGTTCCACGCGGCCAGCCGCGCGGTGCTGGTCGCGACCGAGACGCTGGCCGGCACGCTGGCCGCGCGCGGGATCGGGCACACCCGCCGGTGGAGCCGTGGGATCGACCGCTGGATCTTCCGCCCCGACGGCGAGATTCACCCCGCCCTCGCCGACCTTCCGCGCCCGATCCTGCTCAACGTCGGCCGCGTCTCGCTTGAAAAGAACCTCGAGGCGTTTCTCGACGCCGACGTGCCGGGCAGCAAGGTGATCGTCGGCGACGGCCCGGCGCTCGCCGATCTGCAGCGCCGCTATCCCGAAGTACACTTCCTGGGCGCGCTGGCGGGCGAGGAACTCGCCAGCGCCTATCGCACCGCCGACAGCTTCGTCTTCCCGAGCAAGACCGACACATTCGGCCTGGTGGTGATCGAAGCCCTGGCCTGCGGCGTGCCCGTCGCGGCGCTGCCGGTGCCCGGGCCGCTGGACATCCTCGGCCCCGACGGCCGCGGCGTGGACGGCCTGTTCCCCGCCACCATCGGCGCGCTCGACGAAGACCTGGCGCGCGCGATCGGCCGCTCGCTCCAGCTCGACCGCAAGGCCGCGGCGATCTTCGGCGCGCGATACTCGTGGGAGGCCGCAACCGACCAGTTCCTCGCCGCCATCCACGGCGCCCTCGAAGGCCGCGGCATGGCGAAGCCTGAGCTGACGCCAGCCTGAAACTGGCAGCCTGAAACTGGCGTCCTGAAACTGGCGCGCCCGTTCGGACAAAGTCCGAACTCACTTTTCGGCTCAGGGCCACCAGTTGCCGTGCAAATGGCGCGCCCGACATGAAAGCGATGGGCACCGGAATCACTAGAAAACTTCCGTCTCGCGGCGAGCTTTACTTCGCGTGGCGCTAAGCGGGGCGCGCGAGAAAGTTAGAGATACGGCTAGGTCTGGCGCGCGACCCCGCCTTGTTCCGGTTGGACGAAGGGCTTCGCCAAGCCATGGTAGAGGCGCTCCCGGCAGACAAGTGTGCTCACCACATCCGCGATGAGCGCGGTGGCGAACAGGGGCACGATCATGCCCCGGCTCGCCGTGGTTTCGGTGATGATGATCACCGCAGTGAGCGGCGCGCGGACGACGCCGACGAAATAGCCGATCATGCCGAGCAATACGATCGCGCCCTTTGGATCATCGGGAAATACTGCGGTGAGGGCATCGCCGAGCCCTGCGCCGATGGACAGCGATGGGGCGAAGATGCCACCGGGGGCGCCGCTCAGCGCAGTGGCGAGCGTCGCCAGGAATTTCGTCGGCCCGAACCATGACGCTCCGCCTTGGGCTTCGACAAGCAGGCGTGTGGTGTCGTAGCCGGTGCCCCACGTGTCGCCGGCCGTCGCGATGCCCAGGAGGGCCACGATCAGGCCACACACCCCAGCGACCACCACGGGTCGCTGCTTCAGCGCCTTGATCCAGGGCCGCGTGCCTGCCGAAAAACCCAGGAGCGCGCGCGAGAACAAGCCCCCGGCAAGGCCACCTATGATTCCGGCGACGGGCGCAACGAGGATCACGCCGCGCAGATTGAGCGTCTCGCGCATGGCTCCGAAATAGATGTAGTCCCCTGCGATGCCGAGACTGACCAGGCCGGCGACCATCACCGCCGCCATCACCAGGACCGCAACCCTTTGCTCATATGCCGAGGCCAGTTCCTCGATGGCAAAGGCGACGCCAGCCAATGGCGTGTTGAAAGCGGCCGCAACACCCGCGGCACCGCCTGCAATCAAGACGCCCGCCGTGATCGGCACGCGCAGCAACCGGTGAACCGCAACCATGATCGCTGCGCTGATCTGGACTGTCGGCCCTTCGCGGCCAGCCGATCCGCCGGCGCCGAGTATCGCAATCGTCATCACCAGTTTCACGGTGGCAGTCTTCAACGAAACGAGCGGGCCAAGCGCCTCGCGCGCGGGATTTCGGGCGGCAGCGATCACTTGGGGAATGCCAGACCCCCGCGCTTCGGGCGCCCAGCGTCTCGTGAGGATCACGGTGCCGGCAAACACCGCGGGCGTCAGGAGCAGCGCCCCATACGGTGAGGCGGAGTTGAACGCATGAAACAGCCGTTGCGCCAGATCGCCGAGCTTGGCGAACGCGATCGCCGCCAGACCGAGCAGCACTGCGGCGCAACCCGTGGCGATCCGGCGGCGTAATATCGAAATGGCGTCCCGAGCGCGCTCTGCACCATCGGCCAACCTCAGGTTCTTCGCCGATTCGAGCCTTTGCGCGAAGTTGGAAATCCACCTCATGCGCGGGCGGCTCTGGCCGAAGGCACGACCCTCAGCAGAATGAACCCAGCAATCGCGGAGGCGATCGAACCCAGGAGAATACCCAGCTTTGCCGCGTCGTTCTGATGGCTCCCATCGCCAAAGGCGAGGCCCCCGATGAACAAGCTCATCGTAAAGCCTATCCCGCAGAGCAATGCGATGCCGTAAATCTGCAACCAGCTGGCGTCGCGGGGGCGATCCGCCAGACCCAATCCCACCAGCAAAGATACCGCACCGAAGATTCCCACTTGCTTGCCCAGGAACAGGCCGAGCGCGATGCCCAGTGGTACGGCGGCAAATACGTCCGCCGGAACAAACCCGCCCAGGGCAACGCCCGCATTGGCGAACCCGAAGAGGGGCACGATCGCGTAGGCCACCCACGGATGGAGGCCGTGTTCGAGCCGCGATAGCGGCGACTCGGCATCGTCGGGCTGACCCGGCGTCCGTTTGAGCGGGACCGTCATGGCGACCGCAACGCCCGCCAGTGTGGCGTGGATCCCCGATTGAAGTACGCAGAACCACACGACCGCGCCGACCAGCAGATAAGGCCACACCCCGGCAACGCCCCGCCGATTGAACACTAT